>NZ_JBFUES010000051.1:0-15656 GCF_056403875.1 Bradyrhizobium sp. P2_E8 | reverse complement strand
CGATCGCTTCGCTCGAAGACGAGTTGCATGTCCGGCTGTTTCAGCGCTCAACCCGTCGGATGACGCTCACGGAGGCAGGAGCGAAGTATCTCGCCCGGATAGAGCCGCTTATCGAGGAAATTGATCACGCCCGCGACGAAGCTCTTGCGATCAGCGTGAAGCCGATAGGAACACTGCGGCTCACCGCGTCAATAGCCTTCGGCTACAAATGTATCGCCCCCATTCTCCCGAAAATGCGTAAGGCCTTTCCCGAGTTGCGGGTCGAACTTCTCTTGACCGACGTAAATCTCGATCTCGTGTCCGAGGGAGTGGATCTCGCGGTGCGTTTGGGACCCAGCCTCGATACCGGATTGATTGGGGTCAGGCTTTTCAACACAAGATATCGTGTATGCGTGAGTCCCAGCTACCTCGAGAGTTGCAGCAAACAGGGAAAGTCTTTGGCGTTGCCGGCGGATCTCTCCAAGCACAAGTGTCTTCTGCTTAACTTGCCGGATTATCGCTCACGATGGTTGTTTCGAGATCAGAACGGAAGGATAGACACGATTTCCGTTCACGGGGACATCGTCATTTCGAATCCGCTCGTATTGACCGCCTGCGCTCTTGACGGCATGGGGCCAGCGCTGCTGGCAAACTGGCTCGTCGATGAGGCGCTCGCTAACGGAACGCTCATAGATCCCTTTCCCGATTATTCGGTTTCGGCCACGGATTTCGAAACGGCCGCATGGCTCCYCTACCCCAGCCGGGCCTATCTGCCCAACAAGGTGCGGGTCATGATCGACTTTTTGCGCAAATCGTTGACCAATAAACCGCAAGAACCTCGGCATCGTCCCGACTAAGTGAGACGCCAATACTCCGGATGCGATCGACACTATTTGCTGTTGGCATCCCTAAATCGTTCCGACAACCTKGCCGCGCCGCTCCGCCGGAATAGCGAAGAATCGAACAACATGCGTCACGCGGCGGGCGATCCCAGCAGATTTTCGTGCGCCGACTTCATCGCAATGACGCCACAAAGCGTCGCGCGTTGTCAGTCGGTTTGCTGCGCTTTGCGCACGAACGTCGTGCGCGCCTTTGTGTTTTGTCGGTCCCTTCGTAATGCAGAATAGGGTTCGATCGCGTCGCCGAACAATTGTTGGTGCGGACAGCGATCAAGAGCCAAGAAAAAACGTCGATTTGATCAGACATAATCCGCACGAGGAGCGCAAGTGACGATGTTAACAGTCACGACACCCGAACCGTTTTCCATTCGATTGCGCGACGAACTAGTAAGGTACGGAACAGCAACTCTGCATGAGGCGCAGGGGCAGGTTGGTGCGATGGACCATGGCATCAAGCCGATTGATCCATCCATGCGTCTTGCCGGCCCGGCGTTAACGGTTGCGGCCTCTCCAGGCGACAATCTCATCGTCCATTACGCCGTGACCAAGGCGCGCGCAGGAGACATCCTGGTGATCGATGCGCAGGGCTTCTTGGAAGCCGGGCTTTGGGGCGATGTGCTATCCGAAGCGGCAATCCAGGCCGGTATAGCTGGCGTCATCATCGATGGCGCCGTGCGTGACTGCGACACGATCTGTGCGCTGGGACTTCCGGTGTTCGCGCGCGGCGTCTCTATCAAAGGCACTGTAAAAAGGCGATCGGGGAAGGTCGGAACCGATATTGTCTGCGCTGGTGCCTTGGTTCGGCATGGAGACATCGTTGTGGGCGATCGGGATGGCGTTGTCGTTGTACCCACACTCGACCTGGAGCGCGTATGCAGCGCAGCGGACAGTCGGATTTCTTACGAAGACGGCATTCGCAATGGGCTCCGCAAGGGCCGGACGACCATCGAGATGATGGACCTGGCCAAATCACTTGAATCGTTCGGCTTGAAGTAGGCGCCTTGGGCGTTGCGCATCTGTTGTTATCACTGAAGGAAAAATAGTATGAAGCTCGTTCGTTATGGCGAGGTCGGACAAGAGAACCCGGGCATCGTTGATAGTTGGGGAAAGGTGCGTGACCTTTCCGGCTTCGTTCCAGATTTTGCCGGCGAAGTTCTGTCTGACGACGGCTTGGCGAAAATCGCAGCAATCGACTTGGAAACGCTTCCGGAGGTTAGCGGGAAGCCGCGTCTTGGCGTGCCTGTGGCGGGAACGCGAAACTTTGTCTGCATCGGACTGAACTATTCCGACCATGCGGCCGAAACGGGAGCCGCGGTCCCAAACGAGCCGATAGTCTTTTTGAAGTCATTGAGTGCTCTATGCGGCCCTGAAGATGACATCCTTATTCCGCGGGGTTCAAAGAAAACCGATTGGGAAGCCGAGCTCGCAATTGTCATTGGTAAAACCGCTCGATCCGTACACGAGAAGGACGCGCTATCCCACATCGCTGGGTACACCGTTTGTAACGATGTTTCCGAGCGCGAGTGGCAAAACGAACGTGGCGGAGCTTGGGACAAGGGCAAGGGCTTTGACAGCTTCGGTCCTTTGGGCCCATGGCTGGTAACCCGCGACGAGGTCCTGAAGGTGGATGATCTCGCTATCTTTCTCGATGTGGACGGCGAGCGAATGCAAACCGGCAATACATCAAAAATGATTTTCAAGGTCCCGGAGTTAGTCGCTTACGTCTCCCAGTGCATCACACTTTACCCGGGGGACATCATAAGTACGGGAACGCCACCCGGCGTAGGACTTGGCAAAAAGCCTCAGCGCTTCCTTCAACCGGGGAGCACCGTTCGTCTCGGCCTAGCCGGCCTCGGCGAACAGATCCACAAGACGCGCGCGGCGGATCGATAGATATGTCAAGGGTGGGTGGAAGTAGTATGGCATCTCGCGCAATTTCGAATCGACCGTCACGCCGTTCCGTGCTTGCCGGTTTTTGCGCCTCGGCGTTGTGCCCCATCACGGGTTCGGCCGAAACTTTGTCTTCCTATCCAGCCAGAACGGTTTCGGTGGTGGTCCCGTTCGCGGCCGGTGGGATGAGCGACATTGTTGCCCGTCCTCTTTCGCATGCCTTGCAACAGGCTCTCGGCCAACCCTTTATTGTCGTATCGAGACCAGGCGCAGGTGGCGGTATCGGTATTCAGGCGGTCGCGGCCGCGCCGGCTGACGGTTACACGCTATTGGTGACATTATCGAGTATCTCTACTTTGCCTGTCGTCGCCGTCGTCGAAGGCAAGTCGCCGATGTTCGAACGTAGCCAGTTCAGCCCGATAGCGCGGCTGGCAGCCGACCCGGCGCTAATCTACGTCCACAGCGATTCACCGTGGAAGACGATCGACGATCTGATAGACGACGCGCGCAAGAATCCAGGGAAGCTCTCCTTTACGTCATCGGGACGCTTCGGACCCACGCATATCCCGATGGAGATGCTGATGCAAGCGACCGGCATTGAAATGCTGCATGTCCCCACCACCGGCGGCAGTCCTTCGATGAGTCTGCTGCTCGGCCGACATGCCGATATCTTCTTCACGATTCCAGGATTGGGCATGGGACAGGTCGAAGCCGGGACGTTGCGCGTATTGGCGGTCTCGACGCGTGAGCGCCTGGCCCGCCTACCTGATGTGCCAACCCTGATCGAGCGCGGCATTGACATCGAGTACACGGTTTGGGCCGGGCTGTTCGCGCACCGGGATGTCCCGTCGGCTATCAGGGACAAGGTAACAGAAGCCGTGACGAAGATAGCGGCCGATCCGAGCTATTCCGCCGCAATCCAGAAGTCCGGGGTAGAACCGGCCTTTCTCAACTCCCAGGATTTTCAGAAATGGTGGGACGCGGACTCCCGCCGAGTCGAAGCTGTCATTCGCAAAGTCGGCGGCAGGTCGCCCGGCTGACGTTCCCCGGTTTCCTGCGTAAAGGCCCCATCATGATCACGCTCTATCACTATCCAAGTTCGCCATGTGCGGCCAAGGTCCGTGCCGTCCTTACCGAAAAGAAACTCGAATGGGGTAGCGAGATCATCAACATTCTCGAAAAGGAGAATCTTCGGCTTGAATATCTCAGGCTGAATCCAAAGGGAGTCGTGCCGACGTTGATCGATGACGGTCTCGTTATCACCGAGTCCACCATCATCATGGAATATCTCGATACGGCATACAGCCGCGACTCACTCAAGCCAGAAGGTGCATATGCTCAGGCGATGATGCGCAAATGGCTGAAATGGGTGGACGGGAGCCTTCATGCTAACTGGGCCGGTCTGGGTTGGACTATTTTGATCCGCCCCACGTGGCTGGAGAAGAGCAGTCGAGAGGTCGACTCCCTGCTAGCGAAACTGATCGATCCGGCGCGCCGCGAACGGCAGGAACGATTGTTCACGCACGGGTACACGGCGCCGGAATTCACGCATTCTCTTGGCGTGCTTGAGCGGACAATGGCTGATATGGAGACCGTCCTTACGGCCCAGCCCTGGTTGATAGGCGACAAGCCCAGCCTCGCAGATATCGCGGTACTGCCTTACATGATTTCGGCCGAGAAGTTCGGGCTCGCGGACATGATGCTGGTCGATCGTCCTGGAATTGTGCGTTGGCTGGACGCCTGGCGAAAGCGGCCGACCTATGGGGCCACGATGCCTTGGGAACTGTCGACTGATCTTGTTCTCGAAGTCCGCGCGAAGAGCAAGGACGCATGGCTGGCGCTTCACAAGGCAGCTTAGGAAAAACTGGAGATTCGGGTCGCGTCAGGCTGTCGTCAACACCGCGCGATGCGTGTGGAGGAAGATGCTTTTTTCGCGTGTCGCCGGTTACACCGTCAGCAACGATGTCCAGGGAGCACTGTGTTTCTAGTTASCCTGGTTAATGCGAATTACGCACGGATCTGATGCGATTTCCTCATTAATGCCCGACGGTACCGTCGATAAGATGCGCCCGGTTCCGAGCTCAAGCCACCTGTCTGAGCGAGCCGACGAGGATCGCCCCGGTGAACCTTGACTTTCGAAAGCTTCGCTATTTCGTCGCTGTCTATGAAGAAGGCAGCGTAACCCGCGCGGCAGAGCGCGAGAATATTGTTCAGCCCGCTTTATCGGTGCATATCCGACAACTTGAGGAGGACCTTGGACGGAAGCTGTTTGACCGAACGGCCCAAGGCGTACATCCCACGCTCGCGGGACACGAATTTTATGGTCTTGCGATGGATTTGCTCCAACAGCTTCAGAGTGTCCGCCAGCGAATGGCGGACGGGGGCGGAGTCCTCCGAGGTGCGGTGCGAATTGGCCTGATGCCCTCGATTTGTCGGGGTCTGTTGGATGGTATTCGCGTTAGCTTCGCGGAGGCGCATCCGGATGTCGCGCTGAAGGTCCTTGAGGCAACGAGCGGCTCGCTTGCAGAGGCGGTCACCGCTGGTCAGCTTGACCTTGCCATAGGCAACGCGCCCGCATCGCAGACGGCTCTCAAATTGCGATTATTGATCCGGGACCCCGTGGTTCTGGTGTCGGGCGCAGCAAAAGCGCTGGTGCCTTGGCAGCCGGTCTGCCTAGCAGACCTTACCGATCTCAAGCTGGTGCTTCCGTCCCGACAAAATGCGATCCGCCGGCTGTTAGATATGAGGCTTAAGGCGGCTGACGTGAAGCCATCCCAATTCATTGAGATCGATGGCCTTGGGGCCACGATGCGATTTGTCTCAGGTTCGACCTGGTCGACGGCGGTACCCAGTATCGCCATGGTTCACGATTGGGATTCCCCCGATTTCGTTCTCAACACGTTGAGCGATACCGACCTCTTCTCCGACATCTACGTGATGCATGCAGCCGACAGACCGTTGTCGCTTCCCGCACATCGCTTTGTCGATGCGGTCCATGCAGCCCTGCGGACTGCTCCGCGGAGGCTGGAAGCCGCATAGCGGGCGACTATACCCCCAATCGGAACTTAACATTACTCGCGACCGAGATCTTCCTGCAATCTCTTCAATAGAAAAAACACGAAGCTAACTGTCTTCGTCGGGAGGAGGATTGCAACATGGCGAGGGCTACGACCTCTCGTCCCCGTGTGATCGTGATCGGCGGGTCGGTCGGCGGACTGTTTATCGGTAACATGCTGCATCGCTGCGGATGGAACGTGGCGATTTACGAACGCGTATCCGAAGGCCTCGCCTCAAGGGGTACTGGTATCGCGCGGCATCCCGAACTGGACATGATTCTTGCCGCCTCCGGCGCGGAGGATGGCGAAATTGTCGGAGTGGACGTCGAGGGTCGCTGCGGCATCGGGGCTGATGGCGAGACTGTAGCTTACTACGCCTACCCACAGACGCTCGGTCCATGGGCGCAGGTTTTCAAGCCTCTGATGCAAGCATTTCCAGCAACGCAGTATCACAAAGGCCGCACTTTGCACTCCGTGCGTGAAACTGATGATGCCGTGGAAGCGATATTTGAAGACGGCAGCTCTGCGAAAGCCGATCTTCTGATCGGCGCGGACGGCTTCCGCTCCGTGGTTCGTCGCTTCGTGGCGCCACAGGTCACGCCTCGATACGCCGGATATGTGGCGTGGCGTGGCATCGTAGAGGAAGGGAATCTTACATCCGCCTGGCGCGAGACAACGCTGAATCAATATGCATTCGCGTTCCCTCTCGGAGGGCAGTTTATCGGATACCCTCTAGCCGGCACAGTGCAGCACCGTCAGCCCGGAGCCCGACTTTATACGTTTCTCTGGTACTATCGCGTGCCTGAAGGCGCTCCATTGGACGATCTTCTGACTGACGAGACGGGTCGTCTTCACGCCTATTCCATTCCGCCAATGCTCATCCGGCCCATTCATGTGAGCCTGTTGCGCGAAGCAGCCGAACGCTTGTTGCCCGCGCGATTGGCGGAAGTGGTTCAAAACTCTCACGGACATCTCGTTCAGCCAATCTACGACGTCATGTCGCATCAAATCGCAAATAAACGTACTGCGCTGCTCGGTGATGCAGCGTTCGTGGCGCGCCCGCACGTTGGTATCGGTGTCCTAAAGGCGGGACAGGACGCGCTCGCGTTGGCGGAGAGTCTTACCGAAGGCGTTTCGATCGCCGATGCATTGGCGCGATATTCCGCCCTTCGCCTTCCTCCCGGTCGAGCCGCTGTTCGGTATGGAAAGTACCTGGGCGCCTTCATCGAGCGCGGTCTCGCAGGGCCAGAGAGCGATCCGAATCTTGGCTTGGACATTGCAACCATACTACGCACCAGCGGTCGACCAGTTCCGGACCCCTTGCCGTCGATGGCCGCAATCGAAGCGGCATGAATACCGAAGTGAAGAAGGAAGGTTATGACCGTGTTGGATAAGCCGCAGCAATCAGAACGAACCGTGCCGTTCAATACTGATCACCTCGACGCGTTGATGGACGCGGCCGGTCTCGACGTTCTGTTGGTCACCTCAAAACACAATGTCCAATACTTATTGGGTGGCTATCGCTTCTTCTTCTTCGATCAGAAGGAAGCCATCGGGCTCAGCCGCTACTTGCCGATCCTGGTCTATCCGAAGGGTCGGCCGGACCGGGCTGTTTATGTCGCTGCGAGGCTCGAGGCCTTCGAGCATCAGCTCGATCGCTTCTGGACGCCCATCGTTCACACCGTCAGCTGGGGCACGCTGGATGCCATGGGGCAGGCCATCGCGGCGCTCAAGTCGCTCGGTCTTCCGATGCGGAGAGTGGGCATAGAGGCGCCATTTTTGCCATCGGATGCATGGACGCTACTTCGGGAGAGTTTGCCGGAAGCGGAATTCGCGGACGCGGTCGTGCCACTCGAACGGCTGCGTGGTTGCAAGACGCCCGCCGAGTTGGATTTGCTGCGCGAGGCTTCCGAACGTGTCGTCGCGGCAATGATCGACACGTTTGCAGACGTCCGGCCGGGAATGACGAAGAGAGATCTGGTCGATCTACTCCGGCAGAAAGAATTTGAGCGAGGTCTTACTTTTGAATACTGCCTGATTACGGCAGGGGCCAGCCTCAATCGAGCGGTCTCCGATCAGAGGATAGAGGCTAGCGATATCGTCTCTCTCGACTCCGGTGGCAACTATGGCGGCTACATCGGGGATCTCTGCCGGATGGGTGTTCTGGGCGAACCCGATGCAGAGCTCGAAGACCTGCTTGGTGCAGTTGAGCAGATCCAGCAGGCGGCCCGCCAGCCGATCAAGGCTGGTGCGCGGGGCGGGGACGTATATTCCGCCGCTGAGACTGCGGTAGCCGCGTCGCCGCACCGTCGCGAAATTCATTTTCTCGCTCACGGCATGGGCCTGGTCGCTCACGAAGCGCCACGGCTGACCGGGAAAGGATTTGTACCTTACCCCGGCTTTGATGAAGACCGCGAGTTGGAAGTTGGCATGGTGCTTTCGATCGAAACTGAAATTCGCCACTCCCGACGCGGCTTTATCAAGCTTGAAGACACGGTGGCCGTAAGCCGGGACGGCAGCGACGGCTTCGGCGACCTCGGTCGCGGCTGGAATCGCATCGGCTCCGGATAAGCAGATTGAATACAAATACAACGATAACGCTAACGGGGAGAAGCCGGCCAATGGATAAGAATGTCATCAGCGCTCTGAGTCGCCGCAGTCTGCTTTTGGGAGCCGGCTCTATGGCAATGATAAGGCCCACAAGAGCGCAATCGCCCAAACCGATCAGCCTCAGCTTCTGGACGTTCGAACAGCCGCAGCAGCGAGGATGGCTGCAGAAACGCGTTCGCCTCTATATGGAGCAAAACCCTCATGTACGTATCGATTTTCAATGGTTCACCTTCGGCGACCTGGGCAAGAAGCTAAGCGTCGGCTATGCCACCGGGACCGCTCCAGACGGCTTCGTGAGCCAGGATTGGTTTATGCCCACCTGGTTGTCCCGAGGCCTGATCGCGCCGTTGGATGTCAAGCGATTGGGCTACGCGAACTACGACGCCTTCGTAGGCGATTTTACACCGGCCTTCGTCGCCGGCGCGGCCCGAGACGGCCAGGTCTACGGCTACCCGCTCTGGTTCTACGGCTTCTGCAACTATCTCAATACGCACCACATTGCCGAGGTCGGCCTCGACCCCGTACGTGACGCATCTCAGAACTGGGAGCATTTCGGGGAGGTCGCTCGTCGATTGACTGTCAAGGATGGTAGCCGCTTCACCCGTCAGGGCTTCAAGTTTGCGATGCACTCCTCGCAATGGACGATGACGCAATTCAATCCAATCCTACTCGACTGTGGCGGTCGTTGGTTCGACGATGACGGCCGCTGCGCGGTCAATGATGCCGCGGGTATTCGGGCAATGACCATCCGCACTTCCATCGCCCGAACTTACGGCGCAGAGGACCCGGCCGAATCGATTGCTACACCTCCTCTGCCGCAGATGGACTGGCTCAAGGAGCGTTGCTCCATGTTCTTTTGCCATCCGATCCCACCTGCGGCGATCCAGTCGCAGAATGAGCGCATGCTTAAGGAGGGCTACTTCCTTCCCGTCCAATATCCCGGTGTCAAGGCGGGCGAAGGCCGTTCGACGACCTACGGGTTTAATCTGGTCGTCAACGCTCGGGCAGCGCAGGAAAAGCAGGAGGCGTTGCACGATTTCTATCGCTTCGTCATGAGCGATCCCATCGACTGCTGGCGCGACACCGGCCCGTTCACGCTGGCACGGCGAAGCGGTTGGACCGAGAGCGACGAGGTTCGAAGCTTCCCAAACGTGCAGGCGGTTCTAACCGCTACGGAGCGCGGCGTGCCGCTTCCCCGCACAGTTGTCTACAACGAGCTAGCCGACGCCATGCACCGCGCCGTGCAGCGAATTTTGCTCAACGGTGCCGAGATTCCGGCAAGCCTGAATGCCGCGGCTGCGGAAGTCGACCGTGCTACCGCGGCATTGCGGAAGGGCTGATGCCGATGGCCGAAGCAACTATAGTGTCCGAAAGCGGTCAATCGGCATCCGACCGGATCTCTCTTCGGCGATTGGGCTATCAGGGCCGAATAGCCCTCTGGGGATTTGGCTTCGTTGCTCCGGCGTTGCTGTTCTTTGCCATCTTCAAGTTTGGTCCGATGGCATGGTCGATCGGACTCAGTTTCACCTCGTACGACATGGTCTCGGAACCAGTATTCGTGGGGCTGGACAACTACCGTCGTGCATTCAGCGATCCTGTCTTCCTCGAGACGCTGAAAAATACGATGGTCTACATCGTCGGTTCCACGCTTTTGCTCACGCTCGCGGGACTCGGCTTGGCGATGCTGATGAACCTCGGTGTTCCCGGATCGCGTCATTGCATGACCGCAATTTTTCTCGCTAACCTGATGCCGATCATCGCAGTCTGCCTGGTATGGCGCTTTCTGCTGCACCCTTATGGGTTGGTGAACCAGGTACTTGCGCCACTGGGCATAGGCCGCATCGATTGGCTGACAGATGGTACGACCGCAATGCCGGCAATTATTCTAGTCACCGTGTGGCGGTTCGCTCCCTACTTCATGATCGTTTTTCTCGCGGCTCTCCTCGCCTTGCCGGAAGATTACTACGAAGCAGCGCAACTGGATGGCGCGGGGCCGGTCAGGCGCTTCTGGCACATTACTTTGCCGCTCCTTGCTCCCACCTTGTTTTTTGTCACGGTCGTATCCGCGTTGCTGAGCGCGCGCATTTTTCTCATGCCCTATATCATAACGGGTGGTGGGCCCGGCAACGCAACGCGCGTGCTGTCGATGCTCATCTACGAGACGGGTTTTTCCTATCTAAAGATGGGTCAGGCCGCGGCGATCTCCGTCATTCTGTTCGCCATCATGCTGGCATTCACGATGGGACAGATGCGCGTTTTTCGGCAACGCGAGCAGGTGCTGGCATGAGGATCTCCGCGTTGCAACTTCGCTCGCTGTCGATGCTGGGGGCTTTGTCGGCGCTCGCCTTTGTATTCCTGTTGCCCATCCTGTGGATGGTCACCGCATCGTTTCAGTCCGGCGAGAAGATGTTTCAGTTGACGACGGAATGGATACCCTCCGTCTGGCACCCAGAGAACTACCCCAACGCTCTCGGTCGAGCCAATTTCCCTGGCTATTTTGCCAACAGCTTCATCGTGTCAGCACTCGTCACGGGTGGGAATCTCGTTTTCTGTACTATGGCCGGGTATGGGCTGGCGAAGTTCACCTTCCGCGGCGACAGGTTTGTCCTACTGCTCATTCTCAGCACTCTTATGCTGCCCCTTGAAGTCACGCTGGTCCCGACGTTTCTGGTCATCTACCAGTTCGACTGGATCAACACCTATCAAGGCATCGCAGGTCCCCTGTTGATCGAAGCATTTGGCATCTTTCTCATGCGTCAATCGATACTTTCCATTCCGTCGGACTACATCGAAGCCGCCCGTATCGATGGCGCTGGCGAACTCCGTATCCTGATACAAATCATCCTGCCGCAGTGCGTGCCGGCGCTGGCGGTGCTCACGATCTTTTCATTCCGCGATAGCTGGGATCAGTTCGTCTGGCCGCTGACGATAACCTCTCTCGATACGTTTCGTACCTTCCCGCTTGGACTGGTCCAGTTCGGCGAGGATTTCGGCACTCCGCCGACGGAACAGATGGCCATCGCGGTTATGGCGACCCTGCCTGTGTTCGCCCTGTTCGCGCTGCTTCAGCGCTTCATCACCAAGGGTTTCGGCCTTAGCGGCCTCAAATAGCCGGGGAAATGCTCTTGTCGGATAAGGTAAAAATCGGCGTGGCTCATCGTGGGGCCGGCCTTGCACCAGTTTTCGCGGCGCTCGACGGTGGCTATTTCGAGCGTGTGGGCCTGGAGGTCGAATTGGCGTTTATCCCCGGCCATCCGGCAGCGTTGGCGGCCCTGATACGGGGCGAAGTCGATTTCATCAACACAGTTGGTCCCGAACTATTATTGGCGAACCATCGGTTAGGCGGCGACGCCGCTGTAATCGCTTCGGCGATCAGCCGGTCTGCGGTCCAGATTTCGGCTCGTTCCGGCATTTCCGAACGGGAGCACTTGCGCGGGCGCCGTTGGGGATGCGTGGCACGGGGAGATGCGGACGAATGCGCGATGGTCACGGCGTTGCAGGCCTGGGGGTGGGATCCCGCCAAGGACGTAGAGATGGTGCCAGTCGGTGACTCGGCTCCAAGACTCGAACTCCTGCTCAATTCCACCCGCGTCGATGTGGCGGTCATGCACGCGCCGGAAGCATTCCAGGCGCAGCGCAAAGGTTGGGAAGTTGTGGAAGATCTGAGCCGGCTCGACATTGCCTTTCAGAACAGTTGTGCTGCGACAACTCGGCGATTCCTTGCCGAACGGCCACTCGTCGCGCAGCGGTACGCGCGCGCTTATGCGGAAGCTGTTTGGCGCTTTCGCACGGATGCGGGCTTCGGACTGGACGTACTCGGCCGAAACATCGGTGAATCGGATCGCTCCATTCTCAGTCAGACCTGGTTGCTGTTCGCGCGCTTGATGGGCGGCATGGTCTTTCCGAGTGTGGAAGGAATGGGCAATGCCGGCGCAGTACTCCACAGGCTCGGCGCTCTTCCCGCGGCGCCAAGCCCGGACGCTTCGATAGATATTGGTCCGATCGCCGCGCTCGAAGTTGCGGGCGATTTCTTCGACATCATGGGCGTACCGCCGGCTTGGCGGAGAACGGCGATCTAAAGGGAGGGCGGCATGGCCGGAGTGAGCCTACGAGGCGTGGTGAAGCGGTACGGAACGATTGAGGCTGTCCGCGGGATCGACCTCGACATCGCGGACAAGCAATTCGTCGCGCTCGTGGGCCCGTCTGGTTGCGGCAAGACAACCACGCTGAGAATGATAGCGGGACTGGAGGATATTTCCGAAGGTACRATTGATATCGGAGGACGCATCATCAACGATGTCGCCCCAAAGGATCGCGACATCGCCATGGTGTTCCAGAGCTACGCGCTTTATCCACATATGACTGTGTCTCAGAACATGTCATTCGGTCTAAAATTACGTGGCTTGGCGAAAGCGGAGATCGGAAAGCGGGTTGAGGATGCTGCCCGTATTCTAGAGCTTGAACCTTTGCTCGAAAGACGGCCCAAGGCCCTCTCCGGCGGGCAGCGCCAGCGCGTGGCGATGGGGCGCGCTATCGTCCGCAATCCCCTGGTGTTTCTCTTCGACGAGCCATTGTCGAATCTCGACGCGAAACTACGGGTGCAAATGCGCACGGAGATTAAGAAGATCCATCAAAGACTTCAGACCACGACGGTCTACGTTACGCACGACCAGATCGAGGCGGTCACGCTTGCGGATGTTGTGGTCGTCATGAACCGTGGTGTGATCGAGCAGGTTGGTACGCCCCAACAGGTCTACCGCGCTCCGAGAACGCGCTTCGTTGCCGGGTTCATGGGTTCGCCGGCGATGAATTTTGCGGACTGCCGCCTCGCACCGGATGGTGAGGGTCTTTGTTTGCAGTTGCCGGGTGACATCAGCCTCGTCATTCCGCAGGAGAGGGTCGTCCGATACCGCAATTTCGTCGGACGGCCCATGCTGTTTGGGATTCGGCCTGAACACATTGTGGAAGAAGCAGCGGGCGCTATCCGAGCAAGGATCGACGTCGTCGAGCCTATGGGCGCCGAGACCGTGGTGGTTTTCCGCATCGGGGCCATTGATTTTTCTGCGCGGCTGGGCCCGGACACGACCGTTCGCCCAGGCGATTGTATCGGATTGCGTTTCGATCTTTCCAACATGCACCTGATTGATCCCGTTTCAGATCTGGTGGCGTGAAGAACGTAACGGATGAACTGACGGTGTACTGCTGGTGACCGCTCGAAAATGAATTGGCGATCGTTCGTTAAATCGACGGTCGACGGGCTGGCCGAATACGGGGCGACCCGGGATGGAACAGCGACAATCGCACATGCGCTTGCATATCGAATTTATTCTGCAGCAGAGGAACTAGCCGGATGAACGCCCCAAATATGCCGTCGGTCTGCCTCCTCGGGCTCGGTATTATGGGTTCGGCGATGGGCTCCAACCTCGTACGCGCCGGCTTCCGACCCGGGGGATACGATATCCAGCCGGATGCGATCAATCGCTTCGAGAGTGCCGGCGGGTCACCGTTTTCCTCGATCGCAGAGGCTGCGGCTGCTTCCGAAATCATCATCACGTCTCTGCCGACCGTGGTGGCACTTTACGACGTCGTCGCCGCGCTGGAAGTCGCGGTCCGGCCAGGTATGATTCTGGTCGAAACGAGCACTTTTCCGCTTGCCGACAAGGTCGCAGCACAGGTGCGGCTGAACGCGATCGGCGTCACGATGCTCGATTGCCCTCTTTCCGGAACAGGTGAGCAGGCCAAGACGCGTGACTTGCTCGTCTATGGCAGCGGCCCTCGGGACGCCTACGATAGATGTATTTTGGTGTTCGGCGGGTTCGCCCGTGCGGCCCACTATCTGGGAGAGTTCGGCAACGGATCCAAGATGAAATATGTCGCAAACCTGCTGGTAGCAATTCATACCGCGGCGGCCGGCGAGGCCTTTGCGATAGCCCGGATGGCAGGACTTGACCCGGCGGAAATGTTCGCAGTGATTGCGGATGGCGCTGGAGGATCCAACTCGCTGCGTGCCCGTGGTGCAATGCTCGTTGCCGATAGCTACACTCCGGTACGGACGATGCCACTGTCGCTGTGGCAGAAAGATCTGCGAATCATCACCGAATTCGCCGAGAGTCTTGCATGTCCCACGCCGATGTTCTCTGCCGCCCTGCCCCTGTTCAATGCGGCTGTCGCCGCAGGTTATGGAGACCAGGACACCGCTGCTGTCGCCGCAGTATTTAGGAACCTGGAGCGGCCGAGCGCAACTGATAGGTAGGACTGTAGTCGCGGGCAGTCCAAGACTGAGATAAGGCCCCAATCGCGGCGCTAGAAGCAAATTGCGATTGGTCCGCCCGCTAACAGGTTGGAGCTGCGAACTCTAGCCACCAAGTCAACCTGTGTTGGCGCCAGGTGCCGCTAGGCGCAACGGCAAGCAAAACGCGCCGCGAAAACGCTGTTTGCGAGTTCACAGCCTAAATTGTCGGACTCTTTTCGGCTTCCCGCCAATGCGGCGGATAAGTCGATTCAAATCCTGGCAGAGCCTGCACTCTGCGTCCCCAGAATACGATCTGCGGAAAATCCTGAAATAGCTTGAGGACGTTCGCGGGAATCTCCGTGCCCGCGGCTGACTGCTGGATCGCACGGCGAAGCCAGGCGATGCTGGGATAAAGCATGCAATCAGCAGCCGAAGGCTGATCACCGACCGTGAAGTCGTCAAGCTCCAGCGCTCGTTCCCATCGTGCCAATTCCTCCCGTGTGGTCTGCGCCGCCGAGATTAACTCGTCCCGGCTATCCGCCGCTTGTCCCCTGAACAGGATTCTTGCCACGGTTCCAAGCGGTGCATGAAGCGCGGTTTCCACCTCGATGACCGCCTGCCAGACCGCGGCAGCGCGCGCGGGGTCGCGACCGAACAGCGGGCGCGCCGGCCAACGCGCATCGAGAAAGGCCAGGATCGCAATCGACTCGTGGATTACTACATTCTCAAACCTRAGCGTCGGGACCCGACCACGAGGGTTGATCGAGAGATAGACTTCCGATTTGTGTTCACTCTTGGATGGATCCAGGCGGCAGGAAATATAAGGAATCTCCTTCAATGCGAGGCCGAGCAACACGCGCCATGCGGGCGGGCTGCCACTGATCCAAAACAACTCGGGCCGGTCGGTTAATGCTCCGGTCATGTGCCACGTCCGTGCCTAGTTTCTCGACGCCTGCAGATAATGCGAGCTGTGAACGTACAATTCAAAGC
>NZ_JBFUES010000050.1:0-15659 GCF_056403875.1 Bradyrhizobium sp. P2_E8 | reverse complement strand
CGGCAAATCACTCTCGCTGATGCCCCAACGCTGCATCTCGCGCCAGTCGTATCTCGGCGCGGCAAATCCGATCGGTTCGATCTTGATGTCGCCCGGCCTCTCGCCCGCGAAGATTCGGAGCGCCACGCTGACAGTTGCCTTGCTGGACTCGGATATCGAGTGCATCGGGCCGCCGACGGTTTCACGACCGAAAAATGCTTCCAGGTAAGAGAAAATCGGCGCGTTGGCGACGGCGTGCAGCCTGCGCAAGGCCAGATCGCCTTCGTGGGCGACGCCGGCACCGTCGACCGACATCAGTTGCCAGAACAGCACCGTATGCGGAGGCAGCGCGGAGGCACGCTTCAATATCTCCTCGAACGACAGGTCTGCGTACCAGATCAGTTCGAACCGGTTCTCGAATGGCTTGACCTCCCGTTTGAGTTCATTGAGCCAGAACCTCTCGATAGGCGATGCGCCGATGACCACGGCAATTGTCCGGGTTTCCGGCAACACCTGAAGAATGCTGCCGAAGAAGGCTCCGAAGTCGTTACGCACGGGAACGACGACGTCGTTTTTGGCCATGGCCGCCCGGTTCACCTGCCGTTCCTCGACCGCCGTCATCACCAGCGGCGTATCCGGGAAAAGCTGCTCGCGATATTTCTGGACGAAGCGCGCTGCCGGTGCTCCGAGAGTCATCACCATATCGGGCGGGCTAGTGCGGTACAGGGAGCGCAGATAGTCGACAAACGGCTCTTCAGGTCCTGGGTTGTTGAACCGGGCCGTCAGCAGCGCGTGCTCCTGGATGTCGAGTGGAAACGCGGATTGCTGTTCGAACTCGGCCTTGATGCTCCGGGCATATTCGCTCCAGGGCCGGAAGTCCCGACCAAAGGAATGGAGCAGCAGGAGCCGTTTGGGTACGTTGTGATCGGCGGCAAGGGCCGCCGGCAGCAGAGCGGCCCAGACCAGCAGACATAGACTGAACCGTGCAACGACGATCAGCCAGCTCGACTTGATCGGGGCCGTAGCGATGCGCCCGCTCATGCTTTCTCCAGGACAGTAGCCGCCTACTGGCCACACTCTAGCGCAAATTGTCCAGGCGCCAATCGTCCTCGCGCCATCGCATCAGCAGCGCGTGGTGACCCGGCCGTAGGCGTCCACGCCCCGCATCAGTGCCCGCTCAGGACGAGCGTCTTGATCGGCAACAGCAGTGCCTGGATACGTAACAGCAACGCGTGCACGAGGCCGACGCCATCGACCACATGCAGCGCGATCTTGCGGAAGGTGCCCGTGTCCTTTGCGCTGATCTCTTCGTGATTACTGGTATAGGCGTTCACGATGCAGCTGCTGCCCGCCGTCACGCCGTCGAGGCCGCCTTTGTAGAGCGGTTCAAGAAAGACCAGGATGGTACCGGGACGAGCGATGTTTTGCGGATCGATCAACTGCTCGCCGGAGCGGAACTGGCCGGCGGCAATGTAGTCCTGCACCGTCGTGATCACCATCGGGATGATAACCCAGGGCTTTGACATGCAGGTCGCTTCCGCCAYCATCCCTTCCTTCATCACCTGCGCCTCGATCTGGCCGAAGCCCGCCTGTAGGGCCCCGCGGCCGGCGCCTTCCGGGATCAGCACGCCGGCCGGCCGCATCAACTGGTTGACGACATCGCCTGGGCGAACCAGGAACTGCTCGACGCGTCCGTCGACGCCGGCGCGAACCGTTGTCTTGTCAAGATCGACCTGGGCCTGAGCCAGCGCTGCCTCGGCGCTCGCCTTTTGTGCCGGAATGAGCGTCGTTACCTGCAAGCTCGCCGATTGCTTTACGGCTGTCGCCGCGTCAACGCCGGCCTGGCGCTGATCGACCAGCACCTGGAGCTTCTCGATGTCGCGCTGCGGAACGATGCCGGGATTGCGGCGCTGCAGGTCGGACTTGGTGTCGAGCTCATCCTTGGCTTGCTGATAATTGGCTTTAGCCTCCTGGATCTGGGCTTCGGCCCTGACCACGTCGGATTGCGCCGCCAACATGGACGCTTCGACCTCGGCGACCTTGCGCGCGGCGGTCTCGAACGCGGCCCGCTGCCTGGAACTGTCGAGCGTAAACAGCACGTCACCCTGCTTCACCGGTTCGCTGAATCCGACCTTCACCTCGGCCACCCGCCCTGACCCTTCGGGGAGGATGGGCACGGTGCGGAAGTAAAGTGCGGCCGAAGTGGTGGAGGGATGGAAATAGAAGATCATCGTGATCAGCGAGACCGTCAGCATCAGGCAGCCGGTAATGCCCCATCTGAGCTCGTACCAGACCGAGAAGAAGGTGATCTCCTTGCCGAAACGCTTGCCCTGGGCATAGCGGCGGTAGAGGTAGTCGGGCAAAATCGTGAGGAGCGAGCAGAACATGAGCTCAAACATGGCTGCGCTCCTTCTCCTTCGCGGGCCCCGATTGTCCGGGCGGCGATAGACCAGTCTCGCGAACCGATGAGGACTCCGCCAGCGCGTCCCCGGCTTCAACCGGCGTCGCATCGGCGATCTTTTCGACGGAGTCCGCAATGCTGCGCAGCGGCGTGCCGAAATCAGGAAGATCGATGAGCGCAAGCAGCAGGCCCGCGACCCAGAAGATGTGCATATGGGTAAAGAGCGAAATCAGGCCGAGTACGGCGACGAATTCGAATTGCAGCTTCTGCGACTTGTGCGCCATCCGCTCGGGCAGGCTGTGCAGTTTCCAATAGAGCGTGCCAACCCACAGCACGGTGCCGATCAGGAAGATGCCCATCACGACCATCAACGTGTCCACCCCGCTTCCCGGCGCGAGATAGAACGGTAGATGATGCGGGGCCATCGGATGAAGCTGCTCGCTCAACGGTCTCTCCTCTTCGGCCCGCGTGTTCACGTCAATGCGGCGAATGCAGTGTCGGTACCGGGTCTTGCAATTGCTTGATCTGAATCAACGGACCTGGAGCGGCCCTACCTAGCCTCGCATGAAAGCTGATGCACAACAGCCCAACAGGAGCCGCCCGCCATGCCCGGCATCGATGACCTGATCCCCAGTGCCACGCAGATCCGCAAGGAAGCAGCCCTCAAGGAGGCCGAGAAGGCGGACGAATATGCGCGGCTTGCCGCCGCCGCCGAAGCCGAGAAGCGGGCCCTGATTGAACGCCTCAGCAAGCCCTCTGGCAAGACCGAAGAGGAGAAGGTCAAGCTCGCCTCGACGATCATCCAGCGTGCGGTGCGAAACGGCTTGACCGAGGTTCTGGTCTACCGCTTCCCCAACACGCTATGCACGGACAAGGGCCGCGCCATCAATCAGATGGAGAAAGGCTGGGAAAGCACATTGACCGGCATCCCGAAAGAGATCTTCCAACTCTGGACCGACCATCTGAAGCCACGCGGCTATCGCATCGCCTATCAGATCATCGATTTTCCCGGCGGCGTGCCGGGCGACATCGGCATCACGATTTCCTGGGGTGATTGAGCGCGGGACCGCCGCGTGAGACCTGACGGCGAAAGGGCGAGCATGGCCAAGGACAAGCCTGCCGAGCGGATGAAGCGCAAGGACTACGAGAAGGAATTGGAGAAGCTCCAAATCGAGCTCTGCCATCTCCAGGACTATGTCCGAGAGAACAAGCTTCGCGTCATCGTGCTGTTCGAGGGCCGGGACGCGGCCGGAAAGGGCGGAACGATCAAGGCCATCACCGAGAAGGTCAGCCCGCGCGTGTTTCGCGTGGTTGCGCTACCCGCGCCGTCGGACCGTGAGAAGACCCAGCTCTTCTTCCAGCGTTACATGGAAAAGTTTCCCGCGGGCGGCGAGATCGTGATCTTCGACCGAAGCTGGTACAACCGCGCCGGCGTCGAATATGTCATGGGCTTCTGTACGCCCAAGGAGCACGATCGTTTCCTGACGCTCTGTCCCCAGATGGAGAAGTACGTCATCGACGGCGGAATCATGCTGGTCAAGATCTGGCTGGAGGTCGGGATGGACGAGCAGGACCGCCGCTTCAGGGCCAGGATCGATGATCCAGTACGGCAATGGAAGCTGAGCCCGATGGACCTGGAATCCTATCGGCGCTGGTACGAGTATTCTCGGGCCCGCGACCTCATGCTCAAGCGGACGAGCACAAAGCACGCGCCATGGTACATCATCCGTTCCGACGACAAGCGCCGGGCACGGCTGAACTGCATCGCCCATCTGCTGAAGGCAATCCCCTACAAGCGTATCAAGAAGGACAAGGTCAAGCTGCCGCCGCGCTCCGACAAGGGACGCTACAATGACCAGGCCGGCCTGCGCGGGATGAAGTTCGTCGCCGAGCGATATTGACGAGGATCGGGCCGCGCGATGACGCGGCTCGATCGCTCGACGCCAGGACCCTCACTGCCAACGGACCACCGTCCCGACCGTCAGCAGCGCGTTCTCAGTATGGATACTGGTTAGGATACTGCGGACAGACCCAATTGCCGTAGGTGTCCTGATAACAGCCATTATTATTGTAGTTGTTGTTGTAGTATCCATAGGCGCCGATTGCGGCGGCCCCGGCGGCAGCACCGTAGGCTGCGCCGCGGTAGCCGTACCGGGGATAACCAGCGACCGGACGGCCTGGCCGACCCGCAACGGGGTAATCTGGACGGCCCGGACGACCGGCGATCGGATGGCTCGGTCGTGGGCCTCCGACGCGATAGCCGCGTCCGCCACCACCGTGGATCCGGCCGGCGTGAACCGCGCCGCCACGATAGCCGCCACCGTGGAAGCCCCCGGCCCGCATGCCTCCTCCACCGCCGCGAAAACCGCCACCACCGCCACCGCGACGGGCGTAGGCATCATCGGGAATGAGCGTAGCGGTGAGAAGAACGAAGGCCGCAACAGCTGCGAGAAGATAACGAAGCATGGCTAGTCCTCCCTCGATAGTGGGGGTGCCGTGATCCGCACTTCGACGATGCCTCGCGAATCGCGGACGGCACCCAATAGCATTCCGAGCGGCGGTCTCCTCCGCTTGGCCTGGATGAGAGGAGCCGTCACGCATCGAGCCGCGCTGGGCGGTCCGACCGCTTCGCGTCTATTTCAAACGTATGGTCACGCCTCCCACGGCAGCAGACACTTCGGCGCCGACCTTCGGACCGCTGAGCTGCAGGATCACGCCGTTGGCGTTCTGGAGTTGAACGGCTCCCGCACCCGCCGCAATGGCGCCGCCTGCTCCGCCCACCGCGTAGGATCCTTCGATGGATGCCGGTCCCCTCAAATTGAGGGCGCGGCCAACCAGCTTGGTGGTCGAGGCGCCGATCGTGAAGCCGACGCTCATGCCGGATACGGTAAAGGGATATTTCTTGCCCCGAAGGAGCAGAACACCTTCGCCACCGCCGACGCCGACAATGAAGCCGCCCTTGGTGAAGACAACTGCCACCTGCCCGGTCTCGGCACGCGACGGCGTGCTGAAACCGGCGACGATTGCGAGCGAGGTAGCCAGGACTGCGCCGATAGCAAGCTTTCTCATGACGTCGAGTTCCCCTTTGATTGTCGCGCCCGTTATTGAGCCAGGATCATTGCGAAGTAGCCGAACACGGTGAGCAGGATGCCCGACACGGCATAGGCGACCGGGAATCCAATCCAGGGCACCGTGCTCTGGATTTCTACCGCCGCTTCACGACATGGCCCGGAATGCGACCGAGCGCCGGCAACGCCGCCCATCAACACGGCCGGGTTGATCTTGAAGATATGGAAGCCAATCGCCCAGACGATGAACGGCGGGATCGTGCAGGCGATGAAGCCCGCGAGGAAGATTTTCAGAGCGAGCGCACCCGTGAGCTGGGCCAGCAGACCGGCGCCGGCGTTGATGCCGACGATGGAGACGAAGACGACGAGACCGAGATCCTCCAGCACGTTGCGCGCCGCGTTCGGCGTGTTGCCGAAAAATCGCAACCGCGACACGATCGAAGACACGATTACGCCGGACAGCAACAGACCGCCAGCATTGCCGAGGCCGATCTTGGCGCCGAAGGCAGGAAATTCGATCCGACCGATCAGGAAACCGAGGATCATGCCCGCGGCCAGAGTCAACAGGTCGGTCGAGGTGTTGGTGCGCGCGATACGGCCCCACATCTCGCCGAGCTCGTTGACGGCCGACTTCAGTCCGACGACCGAGATGATGTCCATCCGCTCGAGCTTGGTCTTGAGACCGGCCGGGATCTGAACGCCGCCGCGTTCGACCTTGGTGACCTGCAACTGGCCGGCAATGGCTGTTTCCCGGAAAGACTCGAAGGTCCGGCCCACCACGTCCTTGTTGGTGACGAGGATTTCCGCCTGGTCCATGGGAATGCCGAGCGTCGTGGCATCGGCGACCTCGGGACCAATCAGGCCCATTTTCTCCGTGAGGTGCTGCGTCGCGCCACCAAGTGCGACGATGTCGCCCTTCTGCAGGACGAGATCGGGATCGGCACCCAACGGCTCGCCGCCGCGCCCGACGTTGACGATACGATATTCCGGATTGCTCTTGCGGAAGCCCGCAATGGTCAGTCCGATCTGGGCCGCATTTTCCAGCCGGTAGGCGCGCAGGCCGAATTGGCGGAAACCGGTCAGGCCACCACCCTCGAGATCCTTGACGCCAAAGTCCTTCTCGTACTTTTTCGCCGCCGCCTTGGCGTCGATGCCCCACCAGCGCGGCAGGTATTTGCAGATCAGGATGATACCGACGGTGCCCCAGATATAGGTGATGCCGTAGGATAGCGCGATCATGCCGGTCGCGTCCTCGGGCTTCATGCCCTCAGGCAGCTTGACCACGCCCGAGGTGATGGCCTGTTCAGCCGAGCCGATCGCAGCCGACATGGTCTGCGACCCCGCCAACATGCCGCCGGCAGCGCCGGTCGGGAGATCGAAAAGCTTTGCGAAAATGACGACCAGCGCGAGACCGAGAATGCTCGACACCACCGCCAGAACCACGAACTTGATGCCGTCGCCCTTCAAACTGTTGACGAAGGACGGCCCGACACGCAAGCCGACACCGTACATGAAGAGGTAATAGAACAAGCTTTTGGCGAAATTGTTCAGCTCGAGCTTCACGCCGTAGCTCGAAGACCAGACCGCGAGCCCCGCGCCCACAACGATGGCGCCGGCGACCATGCCGAGGCCATAACCCTTGATGTTGGCCCGTCCGATCCAGACCGCGAGCCCGACGACGAAGAACAGCAACAGAAACGGATTCTGCTGCAGAAAGGTGAAAAAGCCCAGCATGTTCGTCCCCTGTTATGAGGCGGCCTTCAACTTAGGCTGCGCGCCGGGCTTGGGCCGGCCGATCTTCGCCAAGGCCTCGGCCCGCACGAGCTTCAGGCCTTCCTTGGCGTCGTAGCCATGGATTTCCTTCACATCGAGCTTGCGCATGAAGTCGATGGTTTCCTGGGTGATGACCTGGCCCGGCACCATGATCGGGAAGCCCGGCGGATACGGGATCACGAAATTGGCCGAGACGAGCTCGGGCCCGGCCTTCAGCCGCCGGTCGATCTCGGGATCGTTGAGGCGGATATGCTCGCAGCCCGCGACGTTGTAGGCGGCATAGAAGCCGCTGCGGATGTCGCCTTCGTTGGTCTTGGTGCCGGCATCGCCGCGGAAGCTCGGGTGGAAATGCGAGAAGTTCGGCAAGTCAGGCACGTCGGTCATCAAGCTCTTGACCCGCGCCTCGAAGGTCTTCTTCGCATTGGCACCGCCCTGCGCAAGCCCGCGATCGACCTCGCCCGCGATCTCGGCGAGAACGCGGATGAGATGCGCGACGTCGCTGCGGGTGTTGTTGATGTTAGACTGGACGAGCACCGAGTTGCGCGAGGTCTTGTTGACCTGGATGTTGTACTCGTTGGCTAGGATGCCCTTGAACTGGGTGCCATCGTAGCCGGCCATGCCGCACACCAGCGTCATCCGGGTCGGATCGAGGCAGAACTCGTCCTCGTCCAGGCTCTTTAGCATATTCGCCCAGTTGACGCCCGGTGCGAGATAGTCGGTGAAGCCGCTCTGGCGGTATTGCGCCGGCACCATGACGTCGGCGCCGAGAATGCGGAAATACTTCGAGAGCAGCGGGTTGTTGTTGACGGCATGGCGGATGGCGAGCGCGATTTCCATCGCGTTGGCGACAAGACCGTACCCCTCCAGCTCCATCTGACGCCGCGAGATGTCGAGGCTGGCGATGAGCTGCTGGTTCGGACTGGTCGAGGCATGGGTAAAGACGGCCTCCTTGAACTGCTGCTCGACCGTGTGGAATTCGACGTCCTTGACCGAGAGCATGGAGCCCTGCCGGATCGCCGACATCGACTTGTGGGTCGAGTTGGTCTGATATACGCGCAACCGGATCTGGCGCGGATCGGGAATTAACCGCGTCTTGAGCAGCACCTCGTTCGACGGATTCTTGCCGAGCTCGGCCTGCTGTTTCTCATAGGCCGCGATGGATTTTGAATCGTGCATCCAGGCCTCGATCTCATTAGCCGCTCCCATCGCCGTTCGTCGCCGCAGGAAAGGCGAGAAGCGCGCGAAGCCGAACCACGCTTCATCCCACAGGAAGATCAGATCCGGCTTGATGGCGAGACATTCCTCCATGACCCGGCGGGTGTTGTAGATGTGGCCATCGAAGGTGCAGTTGGTGAGATCGAGCATCTTGACGCGGTCGAGCCGGCCGTCGGCCTTGGCACCGAGCAGCGCCTGCTTGATCGTCTTCAGCGGCACCGCGCCATACATCGAATATTCCGTCATCGGGAAGGCTTCGACATAGAGCGGCTGCGCGCCTGCGAGCACCATGCCGTAATGGTGCGACTTGTGGCAGTTGCGGTCGACGATCGCGATGTCGCCGGGCGCGAGCAGCGCCTGCACCGCCATCTTGTTCGAGGTCGAGGTGCCGTTGGTGACGAAGAAGACACGGTCAGCGCCGAGCGCGCGGGCGGCTTTTTCCTGCGCCTTCTTGATGGTGCCGGTCGGTTCCAGCATGCTGTCGAGGCCGCCAGTGGTGGCGCTGCTCTCGGCCAGGAACAGGTTCGCACCGTAGAACTCGCCCATGTCGCGGATCCAGTCGGACTTGAAGATCGACTTGCCGCGGGCGATCGGCAACGCGTGGAACGTTCCGATCGGGCGCTGCGCGTATTTCTTGAGATTGTCGAAGAAGGGTGTGTCGTAACGATCCTGGATGCCTTCGAGGATCGACAGATGCAGTTCCAGCAGCTCCTCGACCGAATAGAAGATGCGGCGGACGACGCTGGCTTCTGGGTTGCCGGCCAGTTCCTCGACGTCGCGATTCGAGATCATGTAGAGATCGAGCTCGGGCCGGACCCGCTTGATGATCTGGGCAAGCCGCAGCGCGGAAGCGTCCGACTCGTCGTTGAGGCCTGCCGATGCCGTGATCGAACGGAGCACCGGCGCATTGTGACGCGAACGCAGGCCAAAACCCTCATTGATGATGACGGCCGCGATGTTGGGATTGAGCATCGTCGCGCAGAAGGCGTCTTCGAGGCTGCCTACGATGACGGGCTCATAGATGAAGGCATCGACCGGGCGCCGCAACTTGCGCCATTCGGCGGCGAGCGCCGGCCATTGGCCGGGTGCCACCCCGGTGACGATGAGGGTCTCGAAATAGGGCCTGCGTGTCGTATGCGCGCCAAAGGTCGGCGGCACCAGCTCGGGCACATCGCCATTGCCTTCCTCCTTCGTGCTCCAATCGCCGGCGTGCTGACGGAAGGATCTTGTCGTCAGGGCCACGGTAATCCGGGTCGCAAGGGCAAGCGAGGTTGCTGCATCGCCAGCCGCGGCCGCCTCCCGCAAGGCTGCCATCAGCTGCAGGCCAGGATAGCCGTGAAATTCCTCCGTCACGGAGAGATCGGCCAGCGCCGCATCATACTTCGCACGATCTCCGCCGCGGGACCATGCTTTGGCCGCCTCAACCAGATCGCGCCAATTGTCTGCCCGTCCGCCGGGCCCGGAGAAGAACTGATCGATGCGCTGCTGCGCAGGCTTGGCGTCCTTGGGCATGTCTTTCCCCATCCTTGGAGGCTCTTGAGGCGAAGATGATGACGGATCGTGGGTAGTGCGCGGGGGGCTCCATTGATCCAAGTCAACGGTCCGTATGAAATCAGCCGGCCTGCGAGCGGCCTGCACGCTTCGCGATGCAACACGAAACGCCTGACTGAACGAAAGTCGCGCCGGAGATCGGCAAATGTCCCGGACACTACCTGGCCTGGTTGTCGCCGAGCACGCTGTCGAGCGACCGCAACCATTGCCCGCTGTCGGTCCTTTCGGCGAGCCCCTCGGCACGCAGCAAGTCGCGCAACTGCGCATGCGCGCCGACGATGCAGAACGCGACATGGCGTGACGCAAGTTCGTCGTAGAGATTCCGCAGCATATGCGCGCCGGCCAGATCGATGTAGGGCGACGCCGAGAGGTCGCAGGCAACGAGCCTGACGTCCGACGACCTCTGGAGCGCATTCAGCACGGCCTCCAGGATCGTCTCGGCATTGATATAGAGCAGCGAGGCTTCGGGGCGGAACGCGATGACCCCGACCAGCGGCTCCACGTTCTCATGCCTGGCGCTGTCGGAATACCGGCCACTGCCCGGGAGCTTGCCGAGGAACGCCACATTCGGCTGTGACGCGCGCGCCAGCAGCAGGAAGATGGAGGCGATCGACGCCAGCAGGACCCCCTGCAGGATTCCGAGCAGCAGGACGGATACCAATGCGATGGCCGCCGCGTAGAAATCAATGCGGCTGACGCGCCACATCCGCACCAACGTGCGGATGTCGACGAGCCGGTAGACGGCGGCAAAGACGATGGCGGCCAGCACCGCCTTGGGCAGATTGGTCAATAGCCCTGCGAAGAACAACAGGCACAGCGCCAGCGTCACCGAGCAAATGACCAGCGCCAACGGCGTGCGAGCGCCCGCGCTGTCGTTGACGGCGGATTGCGACAATCCGCCTGCCACGGGATAGCCGTGACCGAAGGCCGCGGCGAGATTGGCCGCACCGAGGCCCAGGAACTCCTGCCTGACGTCAAGGCTGTCACCATGCTTGGCGGCGAAGCTCCGAGCTGCCGAAACGCCCTCTATGTAGGCGAGCAGCACGCATCCGGCGGCAAGCGGAAAGAGATCGTCGAACTCCAGCAGGCCGAACGTGGGCAAGCCAGGCACCGGCAGCCCCTGGGGGATTTTTCCCGTCACAGGCACGCCGAGAGCCGGCAGGCCGAGCGCGGTTGCCACCACGATCGCCAGCGCCACAACCGCGATCCCGACCGGCTTACCGGGGAGGAGCCGCTCGCCGGTCAGCAGAAGCAGGAGTGCCACCATACCGACGACGAGGATCAGCGGATTCACGTCGCCGAGCTGCCCGGCGAGCTTGATGCCGCGTTCGAAGAAGTTGTGGCCGCCACCGGCAACACCGAACAGGCTTGGCAACTGACTCATGATGATGGTGAGCCCGGCGCCAGCCTTGAAGCCGACGAGAATGCTGTCGCTGACCAGACGCACAAGGACGCTGAGCTTGCACAGCCAGGCGATGAGGCACAACACTGCGACCGCGCAGGCGGCAAGACTTGCGATTTGCCCATAGCGCACCGGATCGCCCGCGGCGAGCGGCCCGACCGTGCCCGCGATCATCAGCGAGATTGCCGACGTCGGACCGACCGCAAGCTGGCGCGACGAGCCCAACAAGGCGTAACCGATGCCGCCGAGCATGTAGCCGTAGATCCCCACCTGCGGCGGCAGCCCGGCCAGCGCGGCGTAGGCCAGCGATACCGGAATTGCGTAAGCGGCAAGCGTGACGCCGGCAACTGCATCCGATGGCAGCCACGACCTGCGATAGGTCGCAAGCCAGCTCGACGGCGGAAAGAACCGCAACCAGCTCCCCAGCGGCCCGGACGGAGCGTTCATGGGCTGGCCTCGCTGCGCTTCACCTCGCAGCGCAGCAACACGATCAGCAAGGCGATCACGGGGATGCCGAGCGCCAGGTTCGGGAAGGACTTTGTCGCGAAGGCCCCGACGGCTGCTCCCACGCCGAACATGACGCACAACGCAGCAAACATGCCCGAGCGGCGAAGCGGCCCCGGCTGACCTCCGCCGACGACCGCTGCAAACGCGCCCTCGATCGCCTGACGCATGTTGCCGGTGATCATCACCGAACTGTAGACCACGCCTTCGACCTTGGTGAAAACTGCGGTCTGCATCGCCGCGACGAAGGAAATGCCCAGCGTGCCTGCAAGATCGGGCATCCGGTTGTGCAGGATTCCAATTGCGATCAGAAGCATGATCTCGATCAGCGTGCTGATGACGCTGGCCCGATCTCCCGTCGCGTGGCGCAGCCAGGCCGCAACCAGGACACCGATCGCAAATGACAGGATCGGCGGCACGAAATGAAGCGCCGCGGCCCAATTGCCCACCGAACCATAGACCCAGAGCAGGACCAGATTGGCGGTCTGGGCATTCGCCATGACGCCGTGGATCATCCAGGTGTAGGCGTCGAGATAGCCGCCGGCGAAGGCGAGCAGCAACGCGACCTCAAGCGTCTCATCGCGCCGCAACGATGCGCTCGCAGCTAGATCCAGAGTGCTCATTTGCGGATTTCGGATGTCGCAGATGCTGCATCAACCAAAAGACGCCGCGGCGATGATCGCTTGGGATTGATCTAAATCAAGCGGTTGCCCGGTTCCCGGGAGCGAATTCGACGTCCTTCATTGCGCCCGGGGAGTTGCCATCATGGACACTGTCAGATGGATCATTTCCACGGCTCCGGAGATCTTCCTGCTGCTTGCGGTTGCCATCGGCACCTTGCTTGGGCGCCTCAAGATCCACGGCTTCGCGATCGGCACCACAGCCTGCATCCTGATCGTGTCCGTCCTGATCGGACAACTCGGCACCTTTACGTTCCCCGCGCTGCTGAGGATCGTGCTGTTCAGTCTCTTCGTGTTCACGATCGGCTACAAGTCCGGACCAGAGTTCTTCGCCTCGCTGAGTGTCCGCACCCTGGCCCAGGTTGCCATGGCGCTCGTGCTCGGCGGGACCGGTCTCGTGATCGTGCTGGCCTTTGCGTTCGTCTTCAAGCTGGATCCCGGCACGGCATCCGGGCTTGCGGCTGGCGCGCTGACGCAGTCCTCCGTGATCGGCACGGCATCGGGCGCGCTGGCTCAGCTCGGATTGCCGAAGACCGTGCTGGAGCAACAGGAAGCGAATATCGCAGCGGGATATGCTGTCACCTACGTGCTCGGCTACATTCTGACGCTGCTCTTCGTCCCCTTCGCGGCGCCGAAACTGATGGGGGTCAATCTCAAGGACGAGGCGAAAAAGCTGGAGACCGAGCTTTCAGGCGGCGCGCCGCCGAAGACCGAGAACCTGTCTTATCGCAAGTTCCAGGCTCGTGCCTACCGCGTCACGGCTGCGGCCGGCCGAACCGTCAAGGCGATCGAGGAGGATATCGGCAGCCGCACGGTGATCGAGCGAATCGTGCGCCAGGGCGCCGATATCGAGCCGCGCCTGGACACCGTGCTCGAGACCGGCGACGACATCGTCATCGCCGGTCGAACTGCTGCCATTGTCGCCGCCAAGCCGATCATCGGGCCCGAGATCGATGCCGACGAGATCCTGAAGGCGATCCCCGGCAATGTGCTTGATGTGCTGGTCGACAACCGCAACCTCCACGGCCGATCCATCCGGGACGTGGCCGATCGCATCGGCGGCGATGCACGCGGTGTGTTCTTGCGCGCCCTGACGCGGCATGGGCGCGAAGCACCGCTGAGCGCCGATACGCGCATCTATGTCGGCGACGTCATGACACTGGTCGGCAGCACCCACAACATCGAGCGCGCGGCGAAGCAGGTCGGGCAGATCGTGCGCTCCGGCGACCGTACTGACATTGCCTTCCTTGCGGCGGGCATTGCCGCCGGGCTGCTGGCCGGGCTCGTCAGCTTCAAGGTCGGCGGCATCGCCCTGACGCTCGGCGGCGGCGGCGGCGCACTGATCGCGGGCCTCCTCTGTGGCTGGCTGCGCTCGCGCCGGYCGACGATGGGCGCAATGCCGCCGGCCGCGCAGCAGACGCTGAGCGATCTCGGCCTCGGTGGATTCATCGCGGCGATCGGCCTCGCCAACGGTCACGCCGCCTGGGTCGCGATCCAGGCGCATGGCCTGTTGCTGGTCGGCATGGGCCTCGCGGTCACGCTGGTGCCGCTGATCGTCGCGACGCTGTTTGCCTATCACGTCCTGCGCATGAACCCGGTCATCACCTGTGGAGCCCTCGCCGGCGCCATGACGGTCGATGCGGCCGTGACCGGGGCTTGCGAGATCGCCGAGAGCCAGACGCCGGTGCTCGGCGTCGCCGTGCCTTACGCCGTCGGCAATGTGGTTCTGACCGTGCTCGGGCCGATCATCGTGGCCTGCACCTTCGTTGGTTGAGGGAGGAAGGAATGCGGCCCCGGGCATGGATCCAGCGGCTACTGGTGGTCGCGCAGCTGCTTGCGTCTTTCTTGATTGCACCGTCGCTGGCCGACGATCAGGCCACCTCGCGCAGCATCCAGGAGGAAGTCTGGGCGTTGCCGCTGGCGTTGCCGATGTTCGCCTATGTGGTCCGCCCCGTCGGCGATGGCCCGTTCCCGCTCGCAATCATGAACCACGGCGTGTCGCTCGACCCGATACAGCGCAGCTTCTTTCCACTCGTCGAGTTCCGCGACRCGGCGAAATGGTTCGCAAGGCGCGGCTACTTCGTGGTCGCGCCCGTCGGCACCGGTTACGGCGCCTCCGCCATCGATATTCCCGAGCGCGGGCTCTTTGGACCCTTCTTTTCCAAGGTCGGCAAGTGCGCCAATCCCAATTTCCGTGACGCCGGCCTCGCGGTGGCACAGGTCGACCTCTGGATCATCGATTTCCTGGCCGCCGAAAAACGCATCACGCCGAAGGATGTCGTCGTTGTCGGTCAGTCTGCGGGCGCCTGGGCATCCATCGCGCTTTCCAGTCTGAACCCGCCGCAGGTCGGAGCCATCATCGCCTTCGCCGGCGGCCGCGGTGGGCGTGTCGGCGGCAAGCCGAACAATAATTGCGCCCCGGACAAACTGGTTGAGGCGACGATGGATTTCGGCCGCACCTCGCGGGTGCCGATGCTGTGGATCTATATCGAAAATGACACGTTCTTCGGCCCCGCACTGTCGAAGCGGATGCATGAGGCCTTCACCTCGGCCGGCGGCAAGGCGCAATACCATCTGGTACCGCCGTTTGGCGATGAAGGGCATTTCTTCATCGGCTCGCCGAATGCCATTCCGATCTGGTCCCCGCTCGTGAGCAGATTTCTCGACGAGCTCAAATAGACGACGCAATCGATTTCTGGAGGCGACACAATGGCACGCCCACATCGCCAATCCATCCGGGTAACAAGCAATCACGCGACCGCACTTTTCGCGCTTCTGCTGCTGGTCGCCACCGCCACCAGGCCGGCCTTCGCCGAGATTTCACCGCGGGGGCAACGCATGGCGAGCGACATCAAATATGGCGACTGGCGAAAACTGTGCTTCAAGCCGGGCGGCGCCAAGGCGGTGTGCCGGACGTCGATCACCGGCACGTTCGACACGGGGCAGACGGCAGTTCGGCTGGACTTGATCGAACGTGAGGGCGACCACACGGCACGGCTGCAGATGTTCGTTCCGGTCGGCATGTTCGTCCAGGTGCCCGTCAAACTCAGGGTCGACCAAGGCAACACCTATGCCGTGCCGTACAC
>NZ_JBFUES010000049.1:0-15673 GCF_056403875.1 Bradyrhizobium sp. P2_E8 | reverse complement strand
GCACCGGACTGATCTACGACAGCAAGGGCACGGAGGCCTTCGAGCAGATCCGCCTTGCGCTCAGCCGCTTTGCGGGACGTGATCTCGCCGTGGACGAGGCCGTCTACACCTCCGAAAGCCAGACCGGCGACCGCAACCGCGCCATCGGCTATCTCCTGAAGACCAATGCGGTGATCTCGGACAACGTCGCCGCCGTGCTGGACGTCTATTTCCGGCAATGCGCGGTGCTGGTCACGGCGCGCGACATCGCAGTGATGGCGGCAACGCTCGCCAATCGCGGCATCAATCCGGTCACGGGCGAGCAGGTGATGAGCGCTTACGCGATCTCGCGCACGCTGTCGGTGATGACGTCCTCGGGCATGTACGATTATGCCGGCGAATGGATCTACCGCATCGGCATTCCCGCCAAGAGCGGCGTCGGCGGCGGCATTCTGGCGGCGCTCCCCGCCCGGCTCGGGCTCGGCAGCTATTCGCCAAAACTCGACAAGCACGGCAACAGCGTGCGCGGCATCAAGGTCTGCGAGGCGCTGTCCTCGCATTACGACCTGCACATGCTCAACCGCAGCGACGACGCGCGCAACGCCGTCATCGCCGACTACGACATCGGCAAGAGCCCGTCCCGCCGCGTCCGCCGTCTGCAGGAGCGCGAGATTCTGGCGGCGCATGAGCAGGAGGTGCGGATCATCGAGCTGGTTGGCACGCTGTCGCTGTCGGCGGTCGACTACGTATCGCGGCGGCTCGCGGGGCGGCCACGGCCGCAATTCGTGATCTTCGACCTCCACCGCGTCACCTCTACCACGCGCGCCGGCGCGCGACTCGTGGCCGAGGCTTTCGAGGAGCTCGCCGCGCTGAACGTCACGGTGGTGCTGTCAGGGGTCAGGCGTGCCTCCAAGGAGTGGAACAGCTTGCGGGAGTGGACCGCGGAGTTGAAGAACGTCCGCGACTTCTACCTGCTCGACACCGCGATCGAATGGGCCGAAGACCAGATCGTCTACCGCCATGGCGGCTCGATCGATTTTCACGAGACCACCGAGCTTGCCGAGCAGCCGCTGCTCGACGGACTGAGCGCGGAAGAGCTGAAGGAGCTTGGCGCGATCTGCACGATCAGGACCTATCAGTCCGGCGCAAAGATCCTCACCACGGGCGAGCCCGCCGACGCCCTGTTCTTCCTGCGTAGCGGCGCGGTGCATGTCACGCTGCCTGACGGCGTGCGGCTGGCGACGCTGACCGCCGGCATGGCGTTCGGCGAGATGGCCCTGCTGGAGCAGACCCGTTCCGCCGACGTGTTCGCGGACATGGCGGCGACGGCCTTCGAAGCTCCGCTGAAGGATTTCGAGCGCTTCCGCGAGCAGCATCCGCCGGCCTCCGAGCGCATCATGCGCAACCTCGCGCAGCTGCTCGCCGACCGCCTGATCGTCGCCAATGCCAAGGTGGACATCCTGACGTCGACGTGAGTTCGCCGATACGCGCTTAGCGGCTCGCCGCCTCGCTCAGTCGCCGATTGATCTTGGCCGCGCTTGCTTTCAGCAGTTCGGATGGCTTCTGGCCGGTCGCCGCGCACAGGCAGGCCCAGTAGTAGATGACGTCGCCAAGCTCATCGACGAGGCCCGCCTGATCGAGCCAGTCATCGCGCAGCAGCTTCTTGATGTGATCGGCGACCTCGCCCGATTCACCGGCGAGGCCGAGCCCGAGATAGGACAGCCGCTCGTTCGACGGATGCTCGTCGACCTTCGCAACGCTCGCGGCCCAGACCGCATATTCATCGATCGTCATCGGCATCCCTCGCCGCGGTTTTGGATCAGCCCACCACTTCCGTGACCGGCTGAAGATCGATCTCGAACGTCTCCAGGAATTTCGACGTCATGATGTAGAAGCCGACCGAAAGCTGGAGCTCGACCAGCGCGGCCGGCGTCAGCTTCGATGCGATCGCCTTGAAGGTCGCATCCGTCGGCTTGTTCAGCTTGACGATCTCGTCGGTGAAGGCGAGCGCGGCGCGCTGCACCTCATTGAAGCAGCTCGCGCCCTGCCAGTTCTCCAGCGCCTCGTTCTGCTCGTCGGTGACGCCGACATTCTTGCCGATGCGCTTGTGCGCGACGATCTCGTAAGGCGYCTCGCACAAGATGCCGGTGCGCGTGATGGCGAGCTCTCGCACGACCGGATCGAGCTCGCCCTTGTGGCGGATAGCCCCGCCGAGCCGGCAGTACTGCTCAAAATAGCTCGGCGAATGCGACATCATCCGGAAGATGTTGGCGTGGCGGTTCTTGTCGAGGATTTCGCGGGTGCGGTCGGATGCGTTGATCGGGTCGCTGTAGTGGATACGGGCCATCAGTCACCTTGGGTCTTGGTCTTGTTGTCGTTTTTAGGAGTTCCCAAGACTAATCTTGCGCTGACGCAAGCGCAACATCATCACGCATCGCGTCATCGCTACGCAGTCGACGCTTTCGGCGCCTGGAACGGCGTGGAATCAGCGAAGCGGCGGACGATATTGGTCACCAACAGGGCCGCCACGTTGTTGTAGCCGTCAACCGGCAACGCACCGATGAAATTCATCGAGCCGACGGAAAAGACCGCGCCGCCATTCGGCGTCTCGAAGAAGGTCAGGTCGGAACGGATGATCTCCTCGCGCGACGCCGGCCAGGTATGGTCGTAGCGCTCCTCGTTGACCGGCTGATAGGTCGGATCGGTAAGCACGGCCCGGCCGATGATGATCGCATGATGCGGCGTGCCGAGGCGCGTGTCGGCGCGGTCGAGCTCGTGGCCTGCGGCGCCACCGCCCATGAAGCCGCGCTCGCCGAGCTTGGCGCCCGGCCTTGCCAGATCCTCGATACCCTCGCGCATGAATGCGACGCGGGAATCGAGAATGCCGTCGAGGAAGGTGTAGGGGAAGCCCATGTACTCCCCWTGCGTACTGAAGCCGACGCCGACCAGCGCCTGCGGCGGGCGGCCGAGCCGTCGCCAGAGGCCGCCATAGGAGCCGTCGAAAGCATGATAGCTCTCGCCGGGCAGCGTTTCCCAGAGACGGATGCCGCCCTCGGCGCGTCGCAATTCGAAAGCCCAGGGGCCCGTCCCGTGTGGCACGACTTTCCAGTAGAAGCCGTTGCCGCCGAGATACATGAAGCGGCCGCCATTGCCGAGATAGGCACTGAGCGCATCGAGCGTCTCGTGCGTGTGATATTCCGGATGCTGGCCGGTGAGCACGACGCTGTATTGCGACAGCAGCCCGACACCTTCCGCATGAACGTCGTGATCGGTGATGACTTCGAAGTCGATGCCCTTGCGGGTCAGAAGATCGGTGATGGCGCTGTCGGCGGAGATCCAGTAGAGGCCGGAGCCGTAGTCGCTGGGATCGACCAGGTGGATCTGGTTCACGCGCTTGTCGATCAGCGGCCGGCGCATGGTCGACATCACCACGCCGCTGCCGTCCGAATGGAAGTTGTAGGGCGAAACGCCGTATTCGGGATGGCCGTCCGGCGCCTGCGCCAGCGCGCCCCAGGCCAGCGACCGCTCCGTGATCAGGGCTTGCCTGCCCTTCTTCTGAAACTGGCTATAGACCGTGTAACTGAAGGTCGGGGCGAGGAACGCCACCTTGGCCTGCGACCCCGGTATCCTGGCGCGGACATAGAAGACGATGTTGTCGCGCGCTCCGTCCTTTTCGAGGTGCAGCGCATAGACGCCGCTCTTCCAGTCTTCCGGCACGGTGAAGCTCAGCGACGGCTGCCAGCCGGAATCACCGATATCGTCGTCGTGGAAATGGATCGCGCCCCAGAGCTTCGGCTCCTCCGTCCAGCGATGCGTCACGCCGCCTGTCCAGCGCGATCCCGTCATCGCGCGCGTCGGCAAATTGATGCAAACGCCGTGCGCGTTGGAAGGACCGATATCGGTCGCAATGTCGGTCGGAATGCCGATGGAAAAATCCCATTCGGCGATGGCCGGGGCCGCAGCTTCGGAGCCTTGAGCGGCGATGACGCCGTCAAGGCCCGCAGCGCCATCGGCGATGCGCGGCCGTTCGATCTTGCCGTTGAAATGGTGGACTGCGCCCGGGCTTGCGCGCTCCGCCGCGATCGCCGCCGCCCCCATGCCGGCGAGCGCAGCCTTTGGCGCGCTCAGCATTTTCGTCGCGCGCTCGTCGCGGTCGAGCCTGATCTTGCGGGGGGCCTGTGCGATCGCCAGAGATCCGGTCGCCGGGTCGAACAGGCACGCGATATCGTGCCACGCCCGCTCGGTCAGCGCGATGCCGGTCTCGACCTCGACGGTGTCCTGCCCGGAGACAAGCCGGACGAAAGCGCCCCTTTCGCCGACACCAAGCGTCAACGAGCCGCCGACGCCCGCCCAGTTCAGCACGGCCTGCCTGCCCGTGGCGAGCAGGGTTGGCCAGACGGTCGCGGCAAAAGCGATCGGGCCTACCGGCAACGCCAGCGCTGATACATCGACCCATGAGCCCTTTGCGATGGTCTGCTCGATCCCGTCGTGCTGGCCTTCGAGGTCCCACTTGACCGGAATCTCGCGATAACCGGGCCCCTTCGGGTTCGGGTCACCACAGATGACGCGGGCGATCCGCGCTGAATAGCGGCCGCCGCCCTTGACCGCGATCATGAAGTTGATGTCGTCGCCGGAGCGCACGCTCCAGCGGTCCGCATAACCGGTGATCGGAAGCATCGAAAATCCTTCTTCAGGCGCCGCGCACGTTCCAGAACAACGGCAGGCCCTTGAGCATGCCCGTCAGGCTCTTCTTGTAAGCGGTCGGCTGATAGAAGACACCAAGCGGAACGTAGGGAACATCGATAAAGCACTGCTTCTGCATCTCGACGCCAATCCTGGCCTGCGCGGCGGCATCGGGAGCGGCGAACCAGGCATCCCGCAGCTGTTCCAGCTTCTCGCTCTTCGCCCAGCCGAAGGTTGCCTTGTCACCGCTGCCGCGGATGAAGTTATGCGCCGAAGGATTCAGCTGCGTGACACCCGCGGAATAGGTGCAGAAGGCGCTGTATCCGCCCTTGTCCGGCGTCTCGCGGTTGCCCATGCGCCGCAGCATCGAGCCCCAGTCCATCGCCGCGTAGTCGAGATTGAAACCGAGCTTGCGGAACAGGTCGGCCGCGACTTCGCTCATCTGCCCGATGACAGGGAAATCGCCCGGCGCCATCAGCAGCACTTTCTCACCCTTATAGCCGGCGTCCTTGATCGCCTTGGCCGCGGCGGCGATATCGCGGGGGCCGGTCAGCGCTTCCATGCCGGCATCGTTCGCCATGTTGCCGCCGGGCGCGAAGAAGCCGATTTTATCGCGCCAGAGACTGCTGTCCTCACCCGCAACCGCGGACATGAATTCCTTCTGGCTGATGGCGGTGAGCACCGCACGGCGGATGGCCGGGTTGTCGAAGGGCGGCTGCGTGTGGTTGAAGCGCAGCACGCCGACATTGCCGATCGGGTCGAGCAGCTCGACATTCAGCGCCTTGTTGCCCTTCAGCTTCGGCAACAAGTCGACGATGGGCTGATCCCACCAATCGATCTCGCCCTGCTGAAGCGCGGCCGCCGCCGTCGCGGGGTCCGGGATGACCTGCCACTCGACCCGGTCGAAATGCGCGATCTTCGGACCGGCGAGCAGGCTCGGCGTCCCCTCGGGTCGCGGCACATAGCCGTCGAAGCGCGTGTAGACCAGACGTGCGCCGGGCACGTGCTGATCGGCCTGGAACTTGAACGGACCCGAGCCGATCAGCTCCTTGACCGGCGTGACGCTGTCCGTCTGCGCAAGACGTTCCGGCATGATGAAGGCGACGATGGCGCCCACTTTGCCGAGCGCTAACGGCAGCAGCGGAAACGGTGACTTCAGACGCCAGCGCACGGTCTTGTCATCAGGCGCCGAGACTTCGTCCACCAAATTGAAGAGTGAATTGCCGAAAGCATCGCGCGAGGCCCAGCGTTTCAGGCTCGCCACCACGTCGCGTCCGCGCACGGGTTCACCGTCATGGAATTTCAAGCCATCCCGCAACGTCATCGTCCAGAGCTTGCCGTCGTTCTCGACGGTATGGCCGGCGACCATCTGCGGCTGAACCTCGAATTTTTCATCGACGCCGTAGAGGGTGTCCCAGATCAGGAAGCCGTGGTTCCGGTTGACCAGTCCGGTGGTGATCATCGGATCGAGAATTGCGGCATCGGCCTGCGGCACGAAGCGCAGCACGCGCGAGGCTTGCGCGCGGGCCAGCCGCGGCATCGGCAAAGTCGAGCCCAAGGCGACGCCGAGACCGGCGCCCAGTGTGGATCGGAGCAGGTCTCGACGGCGCATGCTATGGTCTCCTCAACGGGTTACGCAGATGGACGTGTCTCGGCAAGCTTCGCTTCGGCGCTGAACAAGGTCCGCCCGAAAAGGTCGAGCGCCTCGTCGATTCCGGCTTCGTCGATGATCAGCGGCGGACAGAACCCGATCGTGTCGCCCATCGCGCGGATGATCAGGCCATTCTCGATCGCGAGGGCGTCGAACATCGCGCCGACCTTGAGCGCGGGGTCGAAGGCCTGCCGCGTCGCGGGGTCGGCGACCAGCTCGACCCCGATCATCAAACCCTCGCCCCGCACCTGGCCGACGATGCGCGAATCCCGCGCGATCTGCTCCAGCCCGGCGCGGAGCCGGCTGCCCATGCGGCGGACATGCGGGACCACATCCATCTCGTGATAGATCTTCAATGTCTCGAGCGCGATGGCCGCGCCGACCGGGTGCCCGGAATTGGTGAAACCGTGGCCGAACAGCTCGCCGCCCTTGTTCATCTCGCTGAGCGCTTCCCGGATCGGACGTCCCAGCAACACGGCTGACATCGGGAAGTAGGACGAGGTGATGCCCTTGGCGAGCGCCACCATGTCCGGCTTCATGCCGACCGTCTCGCAGCCGAACMWSTTGCCGGTGCGGCCGAAGCCGCAGAYCACCTCGTCGCCAAGCACCAGGATGTCGTGACGGCGCAGCACCGTCTCGATCGCAGCGAAATATCCCTTCGGCGGCACGACGATGCCGCCGCCGGCGTTGATCGGCTCGSCGAWGAAGGCTGCGATCGTRTCSGGCCCCTCGTCCACGATCAGCGCTTCGAGATCGGCGGCGAGGCGATCGACGAACGCCGCTTCGCTCTCGCCCGGCCTGGTGCCGCGATAGGCATCCGGGCAATGCGTGTGCAGGAAACCGTCGAGCGGGAGGCCGAATTCACGGTGCATGCGCGGCAGGCCGCACATCGAAGCCGCAACGATTGTCGAGCCATGGAAACCGCGATCGCGGGCGATGATCTTCCGCTTCCCGGGCTTGCCGTGAACCGCGTGATACACCCAGGCGAGCTTCACCATCGTCTCGGTGGCTTCCGAGCCGGAGGTGGCGAAATAAGCCTGCGCATCCGGGATCGGCGAGATTTCGACCAGCTTCTCGGCGAGCTCGATCGTGTTGTCAGGCGTCTTGTGATTGAAGCTGTGATAGAAGCCGAACTTGTCGTAGGCCGCCGCTGCTGCCGCCTTGAGCCGCGTCTCGGAAAAGCCGAGCGAGGTGCACCAGAGCCCGGCCATCGCTTCCAGATAACGCTTGCCGTTCGCGTCATAGACATGGACGCCCTCGCCGCGCACCATGATCAGCGGTCCGATTTCTGCATGACGCTGTGGGTTGGTCTGCGAGTGCAGATGGAACGCGATGTCGCGCGCCTCGGCTGAATTGGGCTTGCTGTCGAACACGCGCGCAGCCTCCATCGTCCCACCGACGGAGCATTCCCAACCCCGATCGCGCGAAACTGGTCAGTCCAAATTGGTCTGACCAGCTTGGCTTTCGTGCGGCGGCTTGTCAAACTGAAATAAAGAGCTGATGAGCACGAAGATGTTGCACGATCCCCCGTCCAAGCCTGAACGCAGCTTCGAGATCGTCGCCCGACGCATTGCTGCGATGATCCAGGCGAATTACCGGATCGGCCAGCGCCTGCCGGCAGAGCGCGATCTCGCGAAGACCTTTGGCGTGTCGCGGCCGACGGTGCGCGAGGCCATCCTGTCGCTGGCGATGGCCGGCATGCTGAAGGTGCGCAGCAACAGCGGCGTCTACGTGATCAGTCGTCAGGAAGCGCCCGACGTGCAAGCGCTCGAAGGTTTCGGGCCGTTCGAGAATCTGGAAGCGCGCCAGCTCATCGAGCCGCAGATCGCGGCGATCGCGGCGCAGCGCGGCACCGAAGCCACCTTCGCGCAGCTCGCCGAAGCGCTCGCCATGATGCGCTGGGAACATGCGCAGGGACGCGAGGCCGACACGTCGGACCACCGTTTCCACATGGTGCTGGCCGAAGCGACGGGCAACGGCACGCTGGTGTCGATCAGCGACTCCTTGTGGCGCGCCCAAACCGAGTCCGGCATCTGGCAGGAAATTCACAACCATATGCGCATGGAGGATTACCGCCCGATGTGGCGCAGGGATCACGAGGCCATCTTCGAAGCCGTTCAAGCGAGGAACCCACGCAAGGCGAGCCTCGCCATGACGCGTCACCTCACCAACATCAGGGATGCGCTGATGGAGGCTTCGAATGCCAAATCGATGGCCGCGACCAAGGCGCCCGCGAATACTCCCAAGAAGGTCCGGTGAAACTTTTCGCGGTTGAAGAAAGTTTCCGCAAACCCTGTGCTGCGCAACCGCAAGAGCAACATCATCGAGTCAAAATCCCGCCGCATTGCTGATCGACCTTGGCACAGTCGATATTCGCCGCGTGGGGACAAATCGCGGCGGATACTCGCAAGGGGTGTTCCGAGTAAAAACAATTGGCCGTCGGGTGCGCTAGCCGCGCAGCGATGAGTCACGCCCAAGTCTAGGGAGATAAAGGCATGAAGGAAGCCACCAAGGGGGCGGCCTCGGGAGCGCTCGCGCATATGCTGGCGGTGRCGGCGATGCTCGTCATCGCCAGCATCTTGTTCTACGGGCGCTAGTTAAGAGTTGTAAGCGTTGTAAGAGTTTTCGTCGTTCCGGGGTGGCCCCTCGCACAGGCCAGGCTCAGAATACCCGTTCCAGGCTCGGTCTTTCGGACCGCCCCCGAATGACGAAATCCCGCTACCTGCTCCTGGTGAAGAACGGCACGAGCTTCCCGGCGAACGGCTTGAAGCCCGCATCGACCTCGTCGCCGATGGCGAGGTCGTTCTCGCCATGGGCCATCATGCGAAAACCCTCGGCACAATCGACCAGCAGGATGTTGTAGGGCACGTGCGCGCGCGTCTCGGGCGTCGCGGCGCGGCAGACCAGCGAGGTCGCATAGACCCTGCCCTTGCCGCTGGCGCGATGCTCGGACGGGCCGGACGCACCGCAGGCCGCGCAGAAGGCGCGATGGAAATACTGCACGTGACCGCATGACGTGCAGGTCTGGTAGGTGATGGCCTCTTCGCCCTTGGTCCAGTCGGCTAGACGCTCACTCATCGCATCCGCTCCAGGAACATGCTGACATGGGACGACAGCACGCCGCCGTCGCCGTGCAAGAGCGCGATCGAGGCATCGCGTACCTGGCGGTTCGCCGCCCGCTCCGTCATCTGCAAATGCGCCTCGACCAGATGCGCCATCGCGCCGCCGACGCCGCAATGGCCGTAGCTGAGCAGACCGCCATGGGTGTTGAGCGGCATCGCGCCGGCGCGGCCGAAATGGCCTGATCGCACGCGGGCCGCCGCCTCACCGCGGCCGGCGAGGCCGAGGTCCTCCAGCAGCATCGCGAGGGTGATGGTAAAACTGTCGTAGATCGCGGCGTAGCGCACGTCGGAGATCGCAAGGCCGGTGGCCTCCCTGGCGCGCGCGATCGAGATCTCGGCGCCGAGCTCGCTCAAGCCGGGCGCGGCCGTGACATGCTGATGGGTGTGGGCCTGGGCGCAGCCGCGGATGCGCACACCGGCCTCGCCCGTCCGCTCGCGGCTGATGACGAAGGCCGCGCCGCCGTCCGACACCGGGCAGCAATCGAGCAGTTTGAGCGGCATCGCGACCGGCTTCGAGGCCATGACGTCGGCAACCGTGATGGGATCGCGGAATTGCGCGCCGGGATGGGTGCAGGCGTGGGCGCGCATCAGCACCGCGAACTCGGCAAGGTCCTCTTCGGTCACGCCATATTCGTGCATGTACCTGCTGGCAACGAGGCCGTAATAGGCGGGAATGGTCGGGCCCAGCGGCACCTCGTAATCGGGATGGCCGACCTGCGCCAGCGCCTGGATCGAGGCATCGCGGCTCTGTCCGGTGAGGCGGTTCTCGCCGGCGACGACGAGCACGTTGCGCGCGACGCCGGCTTCGACGAGGTGATGGGCGAGCATCGTCATCGCCAGCCCCGTGGCGCCGCCGACCTGCACGGCATGGGCGTAGCTCGGGCGGATGCCGAAATGCTCGGCGAAAACGGTCGCCAGCATGATGTGCGGCGACACGGTGGAATAGCCGCAGAGGACGCCGTCGATGTCCGAACGCTTCAGCCCGGCGTCGTCGAGCGCGGCTTGCGCCGCTTTGCTCATCAGGTCGAGCGAGGATGAGCCTTCGTGCTCGCCGTACGGCGTGAGGCCGACGCCGGTGATGAAGCTCATGTTCTCTCCTCCTCGTCGTTCCGGGGCGCGCCTACTTTAGGCGCGAGCTCCGGTGCGCAATTGCGCACCTGAGAATCCATACTCCCGATGGTGGTTATGGATTCCGGGCTCGCGACTTCGTCGCGCCCCGGAATGACGGATGAGAGAGTTGTCGTCATCGCTAACCCTATTCCGGCGCTGCACGCGTCACGCCATCGCGCACCAAGGCGGCGATCTCGTCCGCGGAATAGCCGATCTCCTCCAGTATCTCCGCGCCGTGCTCGTTGAGACGTGGTGCAAGCCTGATAGGCTCGGCCTCGGTCTCCGACCAGCTCGCCGTCACCTTCATGCTGCGGATCGGTCCTTCAGTCGGATGGTTCACGACCGGGAAGAAATTGGTCGCCTCCAGATGCTCGTCGTGCAGCATCGAGGCGAGGTCGTGCATCGGCATGACCGGCACGTCGGCCTTGGTCAGCAGGTCGATCCATTCGGCTGTCGTGCGCGTCTCGAAGATGCGGGCGAGCTCGGCATAGACGACGTCGATATTGCCGGCGCGGCCGGCGAAGGTCGCGAATTTGGGGTCGGCGCGCAGATCGTCGCGGCCCGTGGCCTTGAAGAAGTTTTCCCACTGCTTGTCGTTGTAGACGATGACGCTGAGATAGCCGTCCGAGGTCTTGTAGGGCCTGCGGTCGCGCGAGAGGTGGCGGGCATAGCCGCCCTTGTCGAGCGGCGGCTCAAAGGTGAGCCCGCCCATGTGGTCGCCCATGACGAAGCCGGCCATGGTCTCGAACATCGGGATGTCGACGCGCTGGCCGCGCCCGGTGCGGTCGCGGTGCACGAGGCTGGCGCAGATCGCGCCGACGGCGGTGAGGCCGACGATGCGGTCGACCAGCGCGTTGGGTACATAGCGCGGGGTGCCGTCACCGGTCTGCGCCATCAAGGCGGGAAGCGCGGTGGCGCCCTGGATCAGATCGTCATAAGCGGGCTTGGCGGCATAGGGCCCGTCCTGGCCAAAGCCGAACACACCGGCATAGACGAGGCGCGGGTTGATCGCGGAGACGACGTCATAGCCGAGCTGAAGCCGCGCCATCGCCTGCGGACGGACGTTGTAGACGAGAACGTCGGCATCCCTCACCAGCCGCAGCACGGCATCACGCCCCGAAGGCTTCTTCAGATCGAGGCAGATCGAACGCTTGCTGCGGTTGGTGTTGAGAAACACCGGGCCCATGCCGGCGTGGCGCATCGGGCCGATCAGGCGGGTGACGTCGCCGTCCAGCGACTCCACCTTGATCACGTCGGCACCGTAGTCGCCGAGCATCTGGGTCGCGTAGGGCCCCATCAGCACGGTGGTCATGTCGACGACCTTGATGCCCTTCAGCGGCCCCATTGGTTCGCTCCCGATTGCGCGGGCGCAAAGCGCGGCCCGCGATTTCGGTCCAGCTAACGGCAGCGGTGTCGCGCGCGCAAGGGCGGCCGGCGTATGGCCGCATGCGCCGCACGGCAATATCGGCCGCTATTTCTTCTCGCGGGATTCGCGGATCTTCAGGAGCCGGTCGAGTTCTTCGTTCTGCTGGCTGATCCGGTCGGCGATGCGCGACTCGTTCTGCTCGCCGGATGCGGCCGCGGCCTGCTCGATGAGCTGCCGGATATTGTCCTCGAGGATCGCGATGCGATCGTTGAGTGCGTCCATCGACAGCGAGTCTTCGTAACCATTGCTCATGATATATTCCCTGCAAATCAATCAAGAGCTTTAAGGAGACCAGATCAGCCCACCATGATCTAGCGCAACAACGAAGGTGGGCACGGCGCGTCGCGCCTTTGCCCACCCTACAGCCTTACTTCAGCGGCTCCAGCACGGAGACGTAGTTGGCGACCGCGGCGCCGCCCATGTTGAAGATGYCGCCGAGCTTTGCATTTTTGAGCTGCATGCCCTCGGGCGCTTGCCCGGCGAGCTGCATCGCGGTCATCACGTGCATGGAGACGCCGGTGGCGCCGATCGGATGGCCCTTGGCCTTCAACCCGCCGGACGGATTGACCGGCAGCTTGCCGTCCTTGAGGGTCCAGCCCTCCTTGATGGCGCGGGCGCCCTGCCCCTTCGGCGTCAGGCCCATCGCTTCGTATTCGATCAGCTCGGCTACGGTGAAGCAGTCATGGGTCTCGACGAAGGAGAGATCGGTGAGCGCAACGCCCGCCTGCTCCAGCGCCCGCTGCCAGGCGACCGTGCAGCCTTCGAACTGGAGGATGTCGCGCTTGGACATCGGCAGGAAGTCCTGGGCATGCGCGGTGGCGCGGAAGCCGATCGACTTGCTCATGGTCTTGGCGGTTTCGGCGTCGGCCAGCACCAGCGCCGCGGCGCCGTCGGAGACCAGCGAGCAGTCGGTGCGCTTCAGGGGTCCGGCGACGTAAGGGTTCTTCTCGCTCTCGGCGCGGCAGAACTCGAAGCCAAAATCCTTGCGCATCTGGGCGAAGGGATTGGCGACGCCGTTCTTGTGGTTCTTGGCCGCGATCAGCGCCAGCGCATCGGACTGGTCGCCGTATTTCTGGAAATAGGAGCTGGCGATCTTGCCGAACACGCCGGCGAAGCCGCCGACGGTGTCGCCGTCCTCCGGCAGATAGGAGGCCTTGAGCAGGTTCTTGCCGATCTCCGGTCCCGGCGTGCGCGTCATCTGCTCGACGCCGACGACCAGCACGATCTTGGCAGCGCCTGCGGCAATCGCGCGCAGACCCTGATGCACGGCGGCAGAGCCCGTGGCGCAGGCGTTCTCGACGCGGGTGGCCGGCTTGAAGCGCAGCTTCGGGTCGGCCTGGAGCACCAGCGAGGCGGTGAAATCCTGGGGCGAGAAGCCGGCGTTGAAATGGCCGAGCACGATCTCGTCGACGTCGGAGGCCGAAATGCCGGCATCCGCCAGAGCCTCATTGGCCACGCGGGTGACGAGACTTTCCACGGTTTCGGTGTCGAACTTGCCGAACGGCGTGTGCGCCCATCCGACGATGCTGGCGGTCATGGTCTTTTCTCCCTGGCGTCTCTTACTGAGCTAAGTCTTAGCGCAGCGATGGCAAGACTTCACGCGCCTTTCAGGGCCTTGAGGGTGCGCTGGCAGATGGCAGTTATGCCGGCCCAGTTCCCCGCCCTGATCTCGGCCGTCGGGCACAGCCAGGAGCCGCCGACCGCGACCACGTTGGGCTCGGCGAGCCAGGTCGCCGCATTGGCCTCCCCCACCCCGCCGGTCGGGCAGAACCGCACGTTCGGGAACGGCCCGCCCAGCGAGCGCAGGCCCTTGATGCCGCCGGCCTGCTCGGCCGGGAAGAATTTTGCGACGTCGAAGCCGTAGGACAGCGCCAGCATCAGCTCGGACGCTGTGGCAATGCCCGGCGCGAACGGCAACGAGCTATCGGTGGCGGCCTTCAACAGGTCCGGGGTCAGGCCCGGGCTGATGCCGAACGCGACGCCGAGCTTCTCGACACGGGTGAAGTCCGCCGGATTGAGAATTGTACCGATGCYGACGACCGCCTCAGGCACCTCGGCCATGATCGCCCTCGCTGCTTCGATCGCAATGGAGGTGCGCAGGGTCACCTCCAAAGTGCGGATGCCGCCGGCGACCAGCGCTTGCGCCAACGGCACGGCATCCTGGATACGCTCGATGGTGAGAACGGGAATGACGGTCGCGGCCTTGAACAGCGCGACGAGGTGGTTCTGTTGGGCAGTCGTGGTCATCTCTTGGATCTTTTCACTTGGTCGCCTGACGCGTGGTCGCCGGCCGGTGCCGCTTCTTCGGCGGCATGGCATAGCCCGGAATGATGGCGCCGGGATAGCAGATCACGAGGCTGGCGAGGCGATGGCCGGCCTGGGCCGCCTCGACCGGCTCGGAACCGGCGAGCCGGGCCGCGATATAGGCCGCGGCAAAGCTATCGCCGGCCGCCGTGGTGTCAACGACGGGCTTGGTCATTGGTTCGGCACGGACCTCGCGCGTCCCGCCGGGGAAGCGCAGCAGGCTGACGGGCTCGGCGAGCCGGAACACCAGCTCGGGGGAAGGAATGCGCGCCATCAGCTGGTCGTGGCTCTCGCCGGGATAGAGCGCGAGGAGATCCTCGGTCGAGGTCAGCACGATGTCTGCGGTCGCGAACGCCGTGGCGAAGGCCTCGCGGGCGACATCGCGATCAGGCCATCCCCGCGCGCGGAAATTGGTGTCGAACACGAAGCGGGTGCCGAGCAGGCGGGCGCGCTTGATCGCCGCGAACAGGCGCTCGCGGCCGGGGGCGTCGTAGATCGAGAGCGTGATCGCCGAGAGATAGACGATGTCGTAGCTCATCAGCGAGTTGAGCAGCTCGTCCGTCTCCGGCAGGCTCATCAGCTGGCGCGCGGCCGCACTGTCGCGCCAGTGGAAGAACTGGCGCTCGCCCTTCGCGTCCGTCTGGATCATGTAGAGGCCGGGCAGCTTGCCCGGCAACCGCACGACGCGCCTCGTGCCGACGCCCTCGCCGGTCCAGGCCGCGATCATCTCATCGCTCAAGGCATCGTCGCCGAGCGCGGTGAGATAGTCGACCTTGACCTCGAGCCGCGCCAGATAGACCGCGGTGTTGAGGGTGTCGCCGCCGAAGCCGCGCGAATAGAGACCGCCGCCCTGCCCGGCGGACTGTCCGGCAGATTGTCCCGCGGAATGTCCTCCTTGGGCCTGCCGGAGCTCGACCATGCATTCGCCGATGCAAGCAACGCTCGCCATCACCAGATCCACGCTGTTCATCGATTGCGTCAGGCGACGAAATTGCCGCCGAGCTCGTCTTCGATGTGAATGCGGATGATATCGTCGAAATTCTTCTCGGCGGTGGTGAAGCCGAGCTCGAGCGACCGCTTTGCGTTGAAGTTGCGCGGCCAGCCGCCGACGATGCCGACGATGAAGGGATCGGGCTCCCGCTTGATGCGGGCGGCGACCTTTTCGCCGGCAACGCGCTTCAAGGCGGCAATCTGCTCGCCGACGGTTGCCGACAGGCCCGGCATGGTCAGGTTACGGCGCGGGCCGACGGTGGCGAGGTCCATGGTGCCGGCATGCAGCAGGAAGCCGACGGCCGAACGCGGCGTGGCGTGCCAGTGGCGGACGTCCTCGGACACCGGGAGGACCGCCTCCTTGCCGGCCAGCGGCTCGCGCAGGATGTTGGAAAAGAAGCCCGATGC
>NZ_JBFUES010000048.1:0-15755 GCF_056403875.1 Bradyrhizobium sp. P2_E8 | reverse complement strand
GTCCGGGAATGCTCAAATTCGACGTGCTGGCGAGCCGTTTCCAGCGGGCACCATCAACTCGTCGCCCTTCAGCTGTCTCAACCTCTATCGGCCGGCAAACACCACCCGCCCTAACGAAACTAGTTTGTCGGGCCCGGCTCGCTTTGCTTGATGAGACCGGCTCGGCTCAGCGCGGCGGCCGCTTCCTTTATCACCGCCCAGGGCAATTTGGATCGTTCGGCGATGTCGAGCAGTGAATGATCCCCGTCCGACATGTTCAGGACCCATAGCAGCCCCATCTGGAAATCTCCGGCCGCGAGCCCGCCCAATCCACTGTAAAGGCCATAATTGCCCAATTTTGGCTCGCAGAACGGCTTCTGGTTCCGAAAGCAGGCGTTGTTCTCGATGACGTCGATAGCTGCAATCGCCTTCGTTAGAGTGTCGTACAGCGCAGCAGGGCGAACAAAGTCCAGATTATCGGCCGAGCTGTGATACTCCGCGAATCTACCGAAGGGCGTTCGCATCACGGTCCCGATCGGTAGGTTGAAGCCAGGCGAGCAATATTGCCGCTCGTCATAGCCGTAAGGTGAGAACTCCTGAATTTCGTACGGTTCGCCGCTCTGCTCAAGCACATAGGACCAGGCTCGATCGATCTCTGTGTTGCCGCGGCGGCTCCTCTTGTAGGTCATCGCCCCCGAATCGCCGGCGCAGGTCAACACAAATCCATGCTTCACCCGACCGACATGAGCCTCGTTGAGCGCCAACCAGGTGATCGCTCCAATAGTGCCGGGGATGAAGACGAAGCGATAAGTATACCTGAGCTCCATCTTCCGCAGGTGCTGCGCTAGCGCGGTTGCGACCGCGATCCCGGACAGGTTGTCATTGCAGAGCGACGGATGACAGATATGGCAGGAGATCAGCACCTCGTCCGAGGTACGGCCAAGCAGTCTCAGATCGCCGTAAGTCAGATGACCCGGTGCGAGGCTGGTATCGATACAAACCTCGTAGACGTCCTCCTGCATTGCCAATAGTTCATTGTGYGGCAGACAGAAGCCCCACGTCTTCTGGTAATAGCTTGTCCGATAGGGAATCCAGTCCGGCTTTTCCGGATCCGAGTAGAGGTGAGGCTTAAGCTCGTCGAGCGTCATGTGCGCGCTCACCGGTATGCTGTAACCAAGGAGGTGCAGGTTCGACTTCCTGAAATCGATCACGCGCTCGCCGGCGCTGTTCTTGACATATGCATCACGCACGTTCCACTCCGGTGGAACGGTCCAATCAAATACCTGCAGACCGGACGGTACTTCGCACGTGGTAAGCGGGACATAGTTTCGGATGAGATCGATCGTTCTTCGGGTCCCATCCCCCGTTATGCTGCGGGAGATGGGATACATCTCTGCAATAAACTCGTGGAGGGCCCGTCCGGTCTTGTCCGCTGACAGGTCAACGGCCGCGTCACTCTCCCTGAGGTCCGCGAGGTCTGCATGCCTTGCAATGTCATCCATGCTCCACGTCCCTGCGGTATCCGGTTGGCTCAATCCACGATCCTGGGCTCGGGAATCGGCACCACGAACTGAGCTCCCCAGCTGCGGGCGAATRACAACTGGCTGACGATCTCCCGCTTCAGGTTCCAGGGTAGAATGAGGATGTAGTCCGGCTTTGTCACGTTGATGCGTTCGGGCTCAAGAATTGGAATGTGAGATCCCGGCAACAACGACCCCTGCTTGTGCGGGTTTCGGTCGACCGTATACTCAATGAGGTCCGAGGTAATGCCGCAGTAGTTCAAGAGTGTGTTGCCCTTGGCTGGGGCGCCGTACCCGACAACACGCTTGCCCTGTCGCTTTGCATCCTCAAGAAAGGAAAGAAGCTTTTGCCTGGTTTCCATAGCGCGCTCTTCGAACGCGTCGTAGTGATCAAGGTTGGCATATCCGGCATCGATTTCGCGGCGCCTGAGATCCAGCACCCGATGGGAGATCGGATGCCATCCCTTGTTGGCGTGCTGAGCATAGATTCGCAACGAGCCACCATGGGTCGGSAACTCTTCGACATCAAACAATGTCAGGCCGTGGGCCGCAAAGATCTTCTCGACAGCGATAAACGAGAAGTATGAAAAATGCTCGTGATAGATCGTGTCGATCTGGCACTCGTCAAACAGACGCATCAGATGGGGGAACTCCATCGTGATGACCCCCGCGTCGGCGAGAAGAAGGCTCATGCCTTTGACGAAGTCATTCAAATTTGGCACGTGAGCCAGGACATTGTTTCCGATCAACAGATCAGCGCGCAGCCCCTCGCGTCGCAAGGTACGGGCAGCACGTTCGCCGAAGAACTCCACGCGAGTCGGAATGCCCTTCGCGCGCGCAACGGCAGCGACGTTCTGAGCCGGCTCGATGCCTAGGACCGGCACATCGGCTTCGACAAAGTACTGCAGCAAATAGCCGTCGTTGCTCGCGATCTCGACGACCTTGCTGTTTGCCCCGAGTGCGAACCTTTCGATGACCCGGGTGACGTAGGATTTAGCATGCTGCAGCCATGAATCGCTGTAGGATGAAAAGTAGGCATAGTCTCCAAAGATATTCTCCGGCGCCTCCCATTCCTCGAGCTGGACAAGGAAGCACTCTCCGCAAACGTAAGCCCGCAGCGGAAAAAAACGCTCGTCTTGCTTGGCTTTCTCGTTCCGAAGATAGGAGTTTGCCAACGGAGACATTCCGAGATCGATGAACACGCGTTCAAGAGGCGCGCTGCAGAAACGACAACAGCTCAACTCCATTGCATGCGCAGTTGGTGCTTTGACGTTAAGGGTGGATGCCGCTTCTTTCAGCATTTTATGGCTCCTGCCGGGGGCGATCTGTGATCTCACCGACACGCTAGCGTTGGTCGGGGCAGAGCTATTGACGGTCGTCAAGTCACGTTTGCTTTTTGCGAACGTGGGGCCCTCACCTACGACCTCTTGGCGACAGCGATATTCATGCGGGCCTTCAATTCGTCCCCGATATTGCTGTGGGGCTTCCATGCCCTGTCACGATCCGAGAGCACCCGCACCTCTGCCGGCCAGGAAATTCCAAGCGAAGGATCGTCGTGCGGCAACCCGCCTTCCGCGCCTGGCGTGTAATAGTTGCTGATTAGATAAATCAGCTCCGTATCGTCAGTGAGCGTGATGAAACCATGCGCGAAGCGCTCCGGTATGTAGAGCCCGCGGCCATTGTCCGCCGAGAGGTTAACGATGACATGTCGCAAGTAGGTCGCCGATTCCGGCCTCAGGTCGACGATCACGTCGGCCACCGCCCCCTTGGTGCATCGGACGTACTTGTTCTCCGTCGCCGGGGGATACTGAAAATGCAGGCCGCGCAGCGTACCGCGTTTTGCGTTGTAGCTGATACTTGCCTGTGCGACGACAGGCTTGAGACCGTGCGCAAGAAATGTGTCGGCGCAGAATACCCGAGCGAAGTATCCCCGGTTGTCCTGATGCCTATCTATCTCCACCGTGTAGGCGCCGGCGAGGATTGTTTCGGAAAATATCATGCGGCAGATGAAATAGCTGGGTTCAGGCGACTAGAGGAACACGATCCGACAGAGTTTGACGGCAAGCCACAGCAGAGCTAGATCCCACGCAACGACGCTGACCAGCGCAAATGCGACACCGAGGACAGGCCAGTCGAGAATTCGGCTCGCCGCTTTTGCGGCCCTGAACTGGGTTGCGTAGGTTGCGGTTCTGAGTTGATCGAATTCAGACATTGCCCGCTCAATCCGTGACATGACCTCACGACAGCCTAGCCAGAGCTGAATTCGCCAATCTGACAAAGCTCAATAACGGTGGGCTATGCAATGGCGGCGTTCAAGCGATGCTGTGGGTAGCGGGGTGCTGTACCCCGCCAAGCCAGCGGCGTCCGCCCCAAAACGGAGATCGTCGAAAGGCCGACTACCTTTGCGCTCCGCCTGAGCCGAACTGCGGCAATTGGAAAAGATCGCCCGGAAACCTGGTCGCGGCTGCGGCCAAGTTGAGAACTCTCAAATACGTGACATCCTTGTGTCATCAAATGCGGCCGGGCGGCGCGCAACTGCGGTTCTTCGAAAATCACGCGTTGAGAGGGCTTTGGCAATGAACATCAGGTCGAGTTTTTTCTCGGGAACAAATCTGGACAACTTCGCGACGTCTGGAGCGCTGCGATTTCGAGCGCGCGCTGCGATCCCGGGCGGAGCACATACTTATGCGAAGGGCGACGATCAGTACCCGCTCCTCGCGCCAGGCTTCATCGCGAGAGGCTTGGGCTGCCATGTATGGGACGTCGACGGCAACGAGTTCATCGAATACGGAATGGGACTGCGCGCGGTGTCGCTGGGCCATGGCTTTCCAGCTGTCGTGAAGGCCGCAGTCGGGCAGATGTCACAAGGCACAAACTTTACGCGGCCTTCGGCACTTGAGGTCGAATGTGCGGAGCGCCTGATCGAGCTCGTCCCCGCCGCCGAAATGGCGAAATTCACCAAGGACGGATCGACGGCCACGACGGCCGCCATCCGGCTTGCCCGAGCCTATACGGGCCGGGACATGATAGCGCTTTGCTCCGATCAGCCCTTCTTCTCTTACGACGACTGGGCGATCTGCACGACACCCATGAACGCCGGCGTTCCCCGGGCTATGGCGGAGCTGACACAGGGATTCCGGTACAATGACCTGTCCTCGGCGAAGGCGCTGTTTGCCCGATACCCGGGTCGGGTGGCCGCCCTGATCCTCGAAGCCGAAAAGGAGGTGCCGCCGACTCCGGGATATCTCGCCACACTGCGCAAACTGTGTCATCGGAACGGTGCTCTCTTGATCATCGACGAGATGATCACTGGCTTTCGATGGCCAGAGTGCTCCGCCCAACGTCACCATGGAATTGAGGCCGACCTATCGACCTTCGGCAAGGCGATGGGCAACGGCATCGCAATTTCTGCGCTGCTCGGCAGACGCGAAATCATGGAGCTGGGCGGCCTCAATCATGATCGCGATCGCGTCTTTCTGCTTTCGACGACACATGGTGCCGAGACTCACGCTTTGGCTGCGGCGCTGGCCGTCATGAACACCTACCGTGACGAACCGGTCATCGAGACGCTCCACCGCCAAGGAAGTCGCCTGAAGGCCGGTATCGAAAACTCCACGCAACGCCGCGGACTAACCCGCTATTTCAAGCTCGCCGGCCGGACGTCCAATATGGTCTATGCTTGTTGTGATCGTGACGGAGTGCCATCACAGACCTTCCGCACATTGTTTCTCCAGGAGACAATCCGCCGCGGCTTGCTGGCGCCCTCACTGGTCACAAGCTATTCGCACACCAACGATGATATCGACCGAACCATCGAGGCCATCGACGGCGCGCTCGCCGTATATCAGAAGGCGTTGGAGGACGGGCCGGAAGCCCATCTGATTGGCAGACCGGTCGCGCCGGTGTTCCGTCGACGGGCCACTTCGACTTCGGCCGGAACGCCGAGAACGAAAGTTCGCGGTTCAAGAGATGCGAAAGCCAGTTAATCGATCAAGGCCTAGCGCGCGGCGGGCTGTATTTGTAATAGCCCCAATCTGATCACGTTCGGCATCCGAGGAAGCCCGCCGCGAACCACAGAGAACAGTCGCGGCGAGACACTCACAACACGAGACGGTTTATTCAACGGCTCGCCCGTTGGAAATCCTCGCGAGCCCCTCAAGATCGGTGAACTTGATCGTCTTGCGATTGGGAAGATCGATGACCTTCTTCGCTTTGAACTCGGCCAGGGTACGACAAACCGTTTCGAGCGACGTCCCAACGWGATCGGCGATATCAGCCCGGGGTAACTGAAGTCGGAGCGCGCCAGGACGTTTGGGGTCCGCAGGCAAGTGTGGCCGAATGCGCAACAAGAGCCAGGCGATGCGCGCCACGCAGTTCTTTTGGCTCATGGTCATCACCAAGGTGAGAGTATCTGCCAGCACCTGGTGGGCCCCACAGGGTTCATCGCTCCGGCACACTCCAGAAGTCCTCGATCGGATAACGCGACAATCTGTCACGGCCTCTGCGGTAAACTGCTGATGGGTTGAATGGGTCGGCATAACGACATCGCCGGGCCAGTAGAAAGCAAGTATCTGGCGATTTCCGTTCTCAAGAAGGCGGACTGCCCGTACGACCCCCTCAACGATCTCGATCTTCTGAGCTTCTTCCTCTCCTTCCCAAAAGAGAGCCCTGCAGCGAGGCACGAAGGACGTAGACGGGCGTCGAAAATCGGGAACGTTGGTCGATCTATGAACTTGCGAAGAAAGTTTACCCTGGAGTAAAGCGGATTCTGTAAGCATTTGAATTCACCTCAATACGTAACCCAATACGTTGAAGTGTAGGCGGACCTAATCCGAAGGATATTCAGGCTAAAGCGTTAGGATTCTACGGGTTCCGTATAAGCCGGTTGGCCTAGTCCGTCGGGCGAAAAAACTATTCGCTGCCTATGCCGCGCTCAAAAGAGCAAAAAGCTCGTGCAAGCCTGCGGTAAAGGTGCTCGCGCGTTTATCACCTGTGCCCAATTACACAGCGCCTTCTGTCGGTTCGATTTTTCGGAAGAGTTGCGGTTGAGGAGCGCAATTGCCCTTGCTGCACGATTTCATCCGAAGCTACGAGCCTCCACGAGGCTTCCACAATTCCCATGGCAACCAGTCGCGTGCGCCAGAGCGTTGCGCATGAGGTTGACGCGGCAACGCTGCCAGCTCGCGTTGAGAACCTTGTCCTCGTTGGGGGGAGACGACGCCGCGAAGGCCGCGTCGACCTCGAGGAGACGAATATCCGTTGCCGAGAACCTCGCGCCGGCCATCGCCATTGACGCCGACGGCGACGATCGCCGCGACCGGGACGATGCATCCCTGCTGGCTCACCCTTCACTTAGGTGGCGTCGATCCACAGATATGGCCAGTCGCCTTCGATCGGACGACAAGGCTTTCACCTTGTTCGTCCACGAGCGTGCGGAGCTTCATGATATCGTCGATCATCGGTGGTTCCTCAGTTGCGTTGGCGTGTCGCAACCCAATCCTACCGGCGACTCTCCAGTCTCCACAAAGCTGCCGACCCGCTAGGACAAGATCTCAGGTGGGTAAGGGGGGCTTTGCCCTGCCGAGCTCCACCACCATTCACCGGGGACACGGCCCCGGGGTTGCATCTCTAGCAGCCAGCGCCGAGCAAGACGTTGTTGCCAAGCGCGCGCAAGCTGGAAAATGCAGCGATTACCCGGCTGGTCTTCGAAAGAGAGGCCTATCCGTGGGCTGCGCCCATCGATCGCCAACGATCAACTCCGAACCTGGGCCTGAGCCATTACCCCGGTCGATCGAGAACCTCTTGCTTCTCATTCTGCTAGCCAACCTGTCCCTGGGCCCGACCAACTTCGCGGCTATAAAGGCCGCTTCCGTCCGATTCCGGGCACAAAGCGCGCGCAGGAGCGCCGCTGTATGGATCTTGCTGGTTCCTTCCGCGATGCTTAGCTCGCGCGCAATCTCTTTGTTCGACATTCCCTGGGCCAGCAGCGGAAGAATTTCGTTCTGCCGGCGCGTCAATCGCAGAGCCTCCAAATTGAAGTTGACCGTCTGAGGGGGCTCTGGTCGGCCTACATCATCATCGGCTAACCACCGCGGAACATAGATGCGTCCAGACAGCAAATCGCCTATCGCGGACAGCAATTCCTCATCCGACTGAAGCTTGGGCAAGAATCCATGAAAGCCAGCCGAAAGACATTTCAGCACGTCCGCGCGGCTGCTCGAAGCCGACATCACTGCAATACGAGTAGCGGGCCTCAAGTCGACGACTTCCGAGAGAACCGCGAGCGAACGTTGATTAAGACAACCTAGATCGATCAGGATCAAATCGATGCCTGTCTCCAGCTCAAAATTCTCGAGCTGTGCCGTGTCTAAGACGCGGGACTTCTTAAACCTGGTCTCCACTACATCTCGGAGACCACTACGATAAACACTGTGCTGATCAACTATTAGAATGACTGGCACTGCTCAATCTCCGAGCAATCCCGTACTCTTACCCGGGACTCTCACATCGTTGGCAGCTTGAACTGATGAAACGGCAAAACAACCTCACCCACTGGTACTTCTGCTCGGTGTTCCCTTCCCTCCGGCTATACGCTGCCACCCAATAGGATTGCCGCATTGCAAAAATATTATGATTAGTTGTGGAAAAGTCAACTGGTGATAGCAACTCGTTTCCCAACGCTGCCGCGCCGACGGGCCTCGACTTGGCTCCATCGGCGTCGGCAGACAAATACGCGAACCTTCTCGCTAAGTGCGCCCGAGCGCCGGCACGATTTCGGGAATCGGCGTCCACCGCAAATGAAGATCCAACTGCTCGGTGTGCTGCAGGTGTCGAAGCTCCGAAAGGCGTGTAAATGGCGCGGCATTGAAGGTCGCTTCGTCTAGCTGGATGCGCTGGAATACCCCGCTCAATTGCCGCGCGCCACGCTGCGCATTCCATTGGCAGCGGAAATTCGGCATGTGGGCTCTAATCTTCGCAAAGGAGACGCGATAGCTGCGATTGTCTGGACCACTCGGGCCAAACGAAAGATCGCAATCGGTGAAAGTGTCGTTCACGATCTCCGCGATCTCGCGCACCGTATAGTTCTGACTTTCATCGCCGACATTGAACGCCTCGGCGCAAACCGCTTCGCGGGGAGCGTCTAAAGCGCACAGGATGGCCTGGCAGATGTCCTCGATGTGGACCAACGGACGACAGGGGGTGCCGTCGCTCATGACGCGAATTTTCCCTGTTGTGAACGCCCACCCCGCAAGGTTGTTCAGGACGAGATCGAAGCGCTGCCGGGGAGACGCTCCAAACGCGGTGGCGTTACGCAGAAACACGGGCGTGAACCGGGAGTCAGTCAGTTCGACGAGATCGCGCTCGACGAGCACTTTGCATCGCGCATAAGCCGTCTGAGGTTCACAAGAAGACATCTCGGATTTCACCTCGCTGCCGGCCGCTCCATAGATGCTGCAAGAGGACGCATAGATGAATCGCCCGATTCCCGCCTCCCTGCACTTGCGGGCAAATTCTACGGAGCCGCGATGGTTGATCTCCATCGTGATCGCAGGATCATTCTCTCCCAGCGGATCATTAGAGAGCTCCGCGAGGTGCACCACAGCGTCAAACCCCTCCAAATCAGACAGTGACAGCTGCCGCGTATCGCGCGACATGACCATTGGCCGCGTCCTGCCGTCATCGAACAGCCAGCCGCGGCGGTAGAGGCCCGTGTCGATCCCGATCGCATCGTAACCGTGCTCAAGCAGTCTCGGGCCGAGCACCGCACCGATATATCCGTCAGCTCCAGTGAAGAGAACGCGCATCTGCTTCATCTCCTCAGATTGTTGCCCGATCGGCGATTGCGGGGTGCGATATCTTGGTGCTTCCATTCGCGGCACCGCCCTTATTCCAGACGCACCAGGGTGGATCTCCGGTATCCCAGAGATCCTGGAGAATGGCCTTGTCGCGCAAGGTGTCCATGTTCTGCCAGTAGCCACGGTGCCTGTAGACAGCCAGTTGGTCCTGTTCGGTCAGACGGGCGAGCGGCTCGTTTTCCCAGCTCGTACTGTCGTCGTCGATGAGATCGAGGGACTGAGGTTCGACAACGAAGAAACCTCCGTTGATGACCTGACCGTCGCTCGCGTCCTTCTCGCGAAAGCCGGCCGCGCGGGGGCGGTCAGACGAGAGATTGATCGCACCAAAGCGGCCGGGTAGCTGGACCGCGGTGACCGTCGCCAGGGCACCCTGCTGATGGTGGAATTTGATTAGCGCACGTATGTCGACGTCGCTGACGCCATCGCCGTATGTCATGCAGAAGGTCGAATTCCCGAGATGCTCGCGCACTCGTTTGAGGCGCCCCCCGGTCATCGTCCTCTCTCCGGTATCGACCAGCGTCACCTGCCAGGGCTCCGATCCGTTTCGATGCATTTCGATGCGGTTGCGCTGAAGGTCGAGCGTGAAGTCTCCCTGGTGAGACAAGTAGCTCATGAAATAGTCCTTGATCACCGTGCCCTTGTAGCCACAGCAAATGACGAACTCGTTGAGGCCGTAATGGGAATACAGCTTCATGATATGCCACAGGATCGGACGACCACCGATCTCAACCAGCGGCTTCGGCACCACCGAAGTCTGCTCGCTCAATCTCGTACCGTAGCCGCCGGCGAGAATAACAACCTTCATAGGGATCTCCTGTCCTAGGTTCCCCACCGAAACATGCGCAGATGCATTTTCGGATGGCGCAGTTCGGACCGTAGTTCGCTGGGGCACGACCAAGTTGATGACCGTCAACTCGGCAGGACGACATCAGTTGATGCCGCACACGCGTCATCACGAGCGTTCGCACGCATGACAATTTGACGTTCATCAACTTGCCGATCTGCGCTGCCGATATTCAAAGATCGAGGCGAACGCCTACCACCCCGGAAGAAAACGCGATGACATCGATCGGTGACAAGTGGGACGCGGCGAAGGGACGGCCCGCGGGTTTCGATCTCCTGCGCATCTCATTGGCAGTCGCCGTCATCCTTTGGCACTCAGTCGCGGTTTGCTACGGTTTGCCCGCCGAGCAATGGTTCTATGGTGGATCATTGAAGCCCGTTGTCTGGCTTATCGTCCCCGCCTTCTTTGCCCTCAGCGGATTCCTCGTTGCAGGAAGCCTCGAGCGGAACAGCCTTCCGGCGTTCGTCACGCTGCGGGTTATCAGGATATTCCCTGCCCTGACTGCAGAAGTCGTGATCTCGGCTATGCTGATCGGCCCGCTCTTCACAAACCTCGCCCTGTCGCAATATTTCACCGACCCCGACTTCCTTCGCTATTTCCTCAATGCAACCGGTGACGTTCACTTCTATTTGCCCGGCGTATTTTCCGACTTGCCCGTGCCAAACATGGTCAACAGCCAGCTTTGGACCGTTCCGCACGAACTCGAATGTTATGCTGCCATCAGTGCGGCTGCGTTAATCGGCTTGACGAGGCGTCACCGGCTCTTCTTGTTGGCAGTCCTGTTCGTCGTGTGCGCATTGGCGCTGCGTGACATTGTTGGCGGGAAGCCCGCCTCGCCTGCCGCTCCTCCGGGCCGGATGCTAGTTCTCGCCTTCCTGTGCGGAGTGGCGCTGTTCCTGAACCGAACCCGGATCGTGTTTTCGCGCTGGCTGCTGCTGGTCAGCCTTGTAGGCTTCATTGCTTCCGTGCTCGCCTCGAACCGCGCCGGAGAGGATCTGGCCGCACTCTTCGTCAGCTACCTCACGGTCTATCTCGGGCTACTCAATTTCAACGTCGGACCTGTCACCCGCGTGGCCGATTACTCGTATGGCATCTATCTTTACGGGTTTCCCGTTCAGCAAACAGTTGCTCAGCTCTTGCCGAACTACCGCATTTGGTACGTCAATTTTGGGATCAGCCTTGCCGTGACTTCGATCTTCGCGATTGCATCCTGGCATCTGCTCGAATCCAGGGTGATGGCGGGGAAGAAGCCGATTCTGGCGTTCGTCTCAATGCTCGTGGATCGAGTGCGGTATATGCTCGTAACCGCGTGGGGTTTGCTGTTTCGCCGCCCTGCTGAGGCCGGTACTGCGCCTGCCAAGCCGCCGGCTCCGACAAACTGAGCGATATGAGCCAACCGGGGGAGCCACGGAAAACAAAACCCGAGCTGCCTCAAGTCCTCGAGAGCCGACGGGTCAGTCCACGAAATAAGCCCATTTGCCCATAGGTCGCAGGATCGGGGCCGATCCTTCCATCAGGCCGATCGAGCCTCGAGATGACCGCGTGGTCGTCGCTGGTCAAATCAAAGTCGAACACGTCGATGTTCTCGGCCATGCGGGCCGCGTTTGCCGATTTCGGTATCGCGATCGTGCCATTTTCGAAGTGCCAGCGAAGCACAATCTGCGCAGGCGAACAGCCGCACCGCTCTGCGATGGCCAATATTCTCGGATTGGTGAGAGCCGCGCCCCGCCCAAGCGGACTCCATGCCTGAGTGACGATGCCATAGCGCTCGTGGATATTTCGTAGCTCGCGCTGTTGGAACGCTGGATGCAGCTCGACCTGATTGACCGCCGGTACGACGCCGGTCTCATGCATGATGCGTTCCAGATGATCGGCCATGAAGTTCGATACACCAATCGACCGGACACGTCCCTGCTTCTGGAGCTCGATGAGCGCGCGCCAAGTCTCGACATATGCCCGCCGTTGAGGGCATGGCCAATGGATCAGATAGAGATCGACTACGTCGAGTTGCAACCTGGCAGAGCTTGCGTCGAACGCACGCATTGTCCGGTCGTATCCCTGATCCTCATTGCGAAGCTTCGTCGTGATGTAGAACTGGTTTCTTACCCGCTTCAGAGCCGCGCCAACTCCGCTCTCGTTTCCATAATCTGCAGCAGTGTCGATCAAGCGATAGCCTGCGTTGATCGCGGATGTGATGACTTCCGGCGCAATCGCGTTGTCGATCTGCCAGGCTCCAAAGCCGAGTTGGGGCAATACATGACCGTCGTTGAGCAACGCCATCGGGACTCGAGTTGCAACCGCTGCAAGGTGCCCTCGCGACCGTTCTGCCTGCTTCAGCGGCATTCCAGAGGCAGCCGACGGCAAGGACGGTCCGGCTCCAGCAGCAGCAGGGGGCGCCGTGGCACGATCAGATGCGAGTACGTATGGCAGAGCGGCGGCGTCAACAACCACCGTCGGACGCAGCAGAGGGCCGTCGATCCAGCCGCGAAGCATCCTAGCCTTCAACCAGTCACGGATCGTTGGGGTGCGCCTTTCAAAAACGCAATAGAAGATTGCCGCTGTGAACAGGCAGGCCAGGATGAAACTTGCGTTAAGCCCGATCGAGGCCAGCGTGAATTCCTGGCGATCACTGGCAACGGTGACGTTCAGGAGCAGCAGGATCGGATAGTGTATCGCATAGAGCGAGAAGCTGAACTTTGCGAGCTCCCTGCCGGCTCGAAGAAATGAAGGCAGCGACACCTTCAGATGGTCTGCGCCAACAATGAATGCGGCCGTGCCTAATCCGACCGACATGCTGAACGAGGCCCATTGAGGGAAAAGGCCCTTCAATGTGAGAAAATACAGTCCCGTCATACTCAAGAGAAAGCCGCAGCACCACGCCCAGGCCGGCGCAACCACCGCATAGGCGATCACGCCGAGGCACCAGATGAAGAAAAAGAAGATGAATTTCAGACCGATATGCGTACCGCCGGTGTCATGGTGTTCGGCGAGCGCAAACAGCCCGAAGACCGTGACGATCATCGCGATGTAGGCCGGTTTCTTACGCACCGAAATCAGCGCAAAAAACAGCACATAGTACCAGAACTCGTTCGACAAGCTCCAGAGGGCGGCATTTCCTGCGAATTCCGAACAGGCTATCGTCTGGAGAAACAGGCCGTTGCAGATCGCAGCGGCTGCGCCAACAGGCGCGTGAAAGATGACCGCATGGTTGTAGAGGTCCTGATGCGAGGACACATATACCTGCCACCCCGCTGACTGCCGCGCCGAGATATAGAGGCAGAAGGATATCGTCAGCGCGGGCAGGAGCACGACATAGAGGCGCGATAAGCGCGCCGAGAAATAGTCGACAGCGTTCGGCCGTCCTCGCAAGGCTCGAACCAGAGCGGGCCCTCCCACAAGGTAACCGCTCAAAACAAAGAAAACGAGAACGGCCGCGGGGCCATTCGCGCTTGCGGCCCACAGAATGGAATAGACCGCTCTCATTGCCGGGTCGTACCCCTCGCCCGGCAGCTTCTCCATGAACATCAACTGATAGGAATGAAATGCCAGGACCTCGACGGCAGCGAGGCCGCGCGCAAGATCGAGCCAGTCGGATAGAACATTCGAAATTCCGGTCTGTGCACGAAAGCCGATCACGTGATGCCTTCCGTCTCGAACCCTTTTCGGCGAACCACAGAAGAGACGCCATCCCTCTCGCTTAGACCCAACCGTTCCAATCGAGTTGACGATGCTCAATAATGAGCGGTGCAACAATAAGAGATGCGGACACCTATCGTCGCACGGATTTCRACCACCGCACTCGTCGAAGGGTCGATGCTCAAAGCTTCAAATGTCAGAAGCGGCATGCGTCTCACCGAGGCGGGACAATTCGACGCAATGCGCTCAACATGCGACCACACCACAGCGAGCGAAACACAAAAACAGCCGGTATTTCCTCGTGATAGCAAACGTGGTGATCAAACAGCTCCTGCTGCCTCAAGCGGCAAACGTCACCATTAGACGGTAATGATGAGAGAACGCCTCACTGCCACCCCATTCCGCAACAAATCAATCACATTGACGACAGATTCTGTTGCAAGCGTGAACTCGCGAATGCGCCGGGTTGCATTTGCAGGTCGTTGCGCTGACGACCATTGCTCAAAATGAGTGCAATCACGGAAGCTGCGAAAATTTCGTTGCGGCGCGTCGATTGAACTTTACTGCGGCTTGGTTCATGCTTTCTGGAAAGGCTCAAGGTGATTCGGCAAGTCCGATTTCGGTAATGCGAGACGATGGCCGCAGGGCGTCCGGCCGGTTCTTGCAACTTTCGAGTATCAGCAGAAACAGCGTTTAGTTGGCGCGAACGGCGTGACGTCGATCGTGCCTTCTGTCCCCGCACGTTCGCGGGCAGCCTTGAATGCTGTCTCACATCCACGCATTCGAACGACTAGGAAAGTGAAATGGGGATTTCGTTATCGGAGCTGATCAAACAGAACACGCTTGGGCAGAGCGAGGGGTATCCTGCCGGTGTTCCGCACAGCTACAGTTGGTACAAGGGTTGGAATCCCGGTGGTCAAATGACACCGCCTGCCGGCTTCACCGCGGTCGAAGGTTGGGGGCAGGTCTATACGGAAGAAGGCACTCCCGCGTCTCCAAGTGCGGACGTCGAAGTCGCGAACGCAAAAACCTACGTTCATATCAAGGAGACCGGTCAGTGGGTGCTGGTCCAGGACCAGTCAAAGCTTGGCATCGGAGGCGGGCATTTCGTCTCTGATTTCGCCGGTAACTCAGCTTATCCGATGACGGTGACTCGGCTGTCAAACGGAGCGGCGAGCTTTGATGCGCCTTCGACCGGATACAACGATCATTTCTGGTATGGATCGCGCGGGACCTACATGGCCGGTACGGTCGACGGCGTTTACGTCCAGATGGATATGAGGACGACCGATGCCAACGCGAATCTGGTGGGCATGGTCGGCGTGGACTGGTGGCGCAACGCGACGGCTCCGTTTCTTGCCGACCACAGCAACAATCCAGGTGTCGGAGGCAGCAACTGGGTTGAGCTATCAACCCAGTGGAAGACGATCGGTTACTATTCCCTGAGCACTGCGGCGTTCCAGGCAGACTTGCCTCCGCCGTTGCTTGGATCTTCACCTCCAGTCGAGCCTTCCGACACGGTGGCACCGGCATCGCCCACGATAGCCGCACTCACGCCGGATACAGGTACCGCCGGAGACAACGTCACCAACGCCAAGCAATTGACGTTGAGCGGAACGGCAGAAGCGGGCAGCACCATCAAGGTATTTGAGGGCACCACCGTGATTGGCACGGCCAAGGCCAGTGCGAGCGGCACCTGGAGCCTGACCACAGCCCAATTACCGGACGGCAATCATGCTTTCACCGCRACCGCCACGGACGCTGCAGGCAACGTCAGTTCAAAATCCGCTGCTCGCAGTATCCTTGTGGACACGCTGGCGCCGGTGGCCCCCAGGATCACGGCATTCACACCGGATAGTGGTACCGTCGCGGCCAGGACGACGAACACCAGGCAACTGACGTTGAGCGGCACGGCGGAAG
>NZ_JBFUES010000047.1:0-16115 GCF_056403875.1 Bradyrhizobium sp. P2_E8 | reverse complement strand
CAGCTGATCAAATCCTGATCGCGACTGGTGGCCATCCCAACCTGCACAAGGCGCTCTCAGGGCACGAGCTCTGCATCAGCTCCAACGAAGCTTTCCATCTCGCTGAACTGCCGAAGGCGATAGTCATCGTCGGCGGCGGTTACATTGCAGTCGAGTTCGCCAACATCTTTCGTGGCCTCGGCGTCCAAACGACGCTGATCTATCGTGGCATGGACATTCTTTCCCGCTTCGACCGCGACCTGCGCCGCGGCGTGCACGAGGCCATGGAGCGCAAGGGTATCCGCATTCTCTGCCATGCCACTTGCGAGCGGATCCAAAAACGGAACGACGGCCTGCTCGTCGCCACCCTCGGCTGCGGCGAAGTGTTGGTCGCAGACCAGGTGATGCTCGCCGTAGGACGCGTGCCAAACACCGAGGAGCTTGGGCTCGAAGCCGCCGGGGTCGCGGTCGGCATACTCGGTGAGATAATCGTCGACGATTACTCTTGTACTAACGTCGGTAACATCTCGGCGATCGGCGACGTCACCAACCGGATGCAACTAACGCCGGTGGCGATTCACGAGGCTATGTGTTTTGTCGAGACGGCCTTTAAGAAGAACCCGACGAAGCCCGATTACACGACGATCCCCACAGTGGTGTTTTCGCAGCCCGAAATCGGCACAGTCGGCCTGTCCGAGGAGGACGCGGCGAGATCGTTTGACGAGTTGGAGATCTATCGCGCCGCCTTCAGGCCGATGCGCCACACACTCGCCGGACGCGACGAGCGGATGGTGATGAAGCTGGTGGTCGACACCGGCACGCGCATCGTCCTCGGCGCCCACATACTGGGCCCTGATGCCGGCGAAATGGTGCAGATGCTCGGCATCGCGGTAAAGGCGAAGCTCACCAAGGACGACTTCGACCGCACTATGGCCTTGCACCCGACTGCGGCCGAGGAGCTGGTGACCATGTATCAGCCGAGCTACCGGGTGAAGGCCGGCGAGAAGGTCCCGGCCTGACTCGGCGCGCCGCCAGACTCACCGCCAGCAGATGGCGGCACGCCGCTCCTAGGAGGTCTGATGGGTAACCGCGGTAAACTGGTGAACTCCGAATTGCAGCTCGACATTATCTGCAAATCGAGTCGACCGACACCGCGACTTCTGCAATAGGCGGCGCTGATCACGGCGGCATCTCGTCCAAGGAGTTGCCGCGGCCTAGTTCGATCGACTTGGCGTGCGCGATCGTGACATGGCTTTCGGCGACGAACAACATGCGCCCGCCCTTCTCGTCTTTCCGGCAATCAAAGTGACCCGAGGGAACGATGCCAGAGCGTCACGCGCACGATCTCGATTTGCTCGCTTCATATCGAATATTGCCGGCGTATCAAGAAGCCGTTAGGTCAGAAGCGCTCGTGCAAGTACAGTTTTGAGAGACCAGATTAATTAGAGTTGCGGAATCGAATTTTTCGCGGATTGCGGTATTTATTTGCCTCGGGAAGAAGCAACCCTTCTGCTACGGCTACAGATGCAAGCTTAGATCTGGTAGGACAGTCCATCTTTGCAAGAATGTGCTCGACATGTGTCGATGCCGTGCGCGTCGAAATAAAAAGTCGTTGCGCAATTTCCGGATTTGAAGCGCCACTAGCGACAAGATTCAAAACCTGGATTTCACGAAGTGAGAGTCCGAAGGGCCACGCCGTACATTCCTCAGTTACCAGGGTTAGGTCGCCTCTGCATTTTGTAAGCGTTACCTTGTGGCAATGCCCCAATTCATCGGGCCATAGAAACCGTGGCGACATCCAAGAGCCAAGGTTCTCTTGCAACAAGCGGCGAAGCACGCCTCCCTCGCTCAAATGCGGACCGGCCGAGCGACCAGGCACTTCGTGACCTACGCCATTTGAAGATATGACCAGCGCAAATGCATTGGGATTTAATGCTCCTACCAGAAGCTGCGGCGTCCGGAGGCCATCGGCAGCAGTGGCTAGTACCGGGCGAAACCGCTCTAGTATCTCTCTTCTAGAGTCTGTTGCACTGGCCGCAGAAGTAAAGCTGACGTGCACCGCGCCGGTATACCGTCCATTCGGCAGTCGAAGGCACATAGTCGTGCCTTCGTGAAACCCTGACGGTAGAAGAAACTTTTCGCCGATGACCGTATCCTCAACATGAACGTTCCAATCGCGCTCATAGTCGGACCATCGTAGGCCGCCGCCAAAGCAAGTATGCGACACCCTGAAACACACGCCTTCCCTTACGTACTCGTCGTTCAGGTGTGATATTGTGCTCTCGGAATAGCCATCGCTTACCAGCCGTTGATGCCGATACCCGTTTGATAACGGATCCCAGCTCGACAACATAAATGCCGAACAGTGGATTAGATCACGAAGGAGATGCATTACCTCCGTCGCATTGTCCAGCACTTCCCCAGCCGGGTCGGCTGACGTCTGCGCGGGCCCGGCGAGAGCAGGCAGCACTTCCTCTATCGTCATTACCCCATTCCGGTCCCCCGCACCTCTACTAGCATGTCTTGGGATTACGATCGGGTACTGCCAGAATTCCAATCAAAACAATTAGGTACATTGTACCAGATCGCGGAACTCGTGGCAATAAAACCGGCACACAGGATGAATAGATCTCGTCCGGAGATGGTCGGCTCTGAAAACGAGCCGCCCGCGACAAGGCAGCGGATGCGTCGCTTTCGCAAGTCCACCTACCTAGCTAGTCTCTGTGCTCGAGAGGGGAGACTGATCGGAGCTAAGAAATCGGAGCTTCCGCGGATTCCGATATTTGTTACCCTCTGGAAGAAGTAAGCCCTTGGCCGCCGCAATTGCCGCGAGCTTTGCTCCGGCGAAACACCCCATCTTCGTAAGGAAGTGTTCTACAGGCGTCGACGCCGTGCGCGCAGATATGAAAAGGCGCTCCGCAATCTCTGGGTTAGACGCTCCGCTAACGATCAGGTTCAGCACTTGAATCTCACGCAGCGAGAGCCCGAACTGCCGTGACGTCGGCTCCGCCGTAATGAGGATTTAAGTCGCCGCGGCACGCCGTGAGYGTTACTCTTTGGCGGTTTCCCAACTCGTCGTGCCACAGAAAGTGCTATGACATCCAACATCTGACGTTCTGTGCCAAGAGCTGACGCAACGAGCCTCCTTCACCCAAATGGGGACCTGCGGAGTGGCCCGGTAAATCGTGTGGCACGCCGTTTGACGATATGACCAGCGCAAACACGCCGGGGTTTAACTCACGCGCGAGAATCTGAGGCCAGCGTAGCAGGCCGCATGCCAAGGCCAGCATCGGACGAAATCGCTCAATGATCTCCCTTCGCTCGTCGGGCGCCGCCGCTGCCGAGGTCCAACTCATGTGCACCGCTCCCGTATATCGTCCATTCGGGAGTCGAAGACACATCGTGTGTGCCCTACGTGGAAACCGGCAGGAAAACGACAATTTTGGGCGGTGGACCATAATGGACGAGGTCTATTCGAAGGGCAGCCGTCGCCAATTCGTGTCGGGCGGCACCATTCTCTCGTCGTGGAAATTGACGATCCGGGTCCATCCTCCCTCATGGTGGCGGCGTGCTCGGAAGACGGTGAGATCATGGCATTGGCGCATCGTGACCAGCCGACATACGGTGTGCAGTTCCATGCCGAACGATCCCAACCAAACAGGGACACGCGATATTTTCGAACTTCCTGCGACTAGCGAAAATCTCCGACCGTGAGGATCGGAGATCATTCGCAACTTTCGCTGGTTAGTTCAGACGCATTGCACCTCTAACCGAGCGAAGATGAACAGTCGCCGATCGTTGAATTGCCGAGTTGACGGTGCGATGGCTCAGTCTCATTGCGTGATTTCTAGACCAATTCGCACTCCGGCGGCTTTGGGCGCTAAAGCAATGCGATGAGGTCCTCGACCTTGCTGAAATCATGTTCGCACGGCTCGACAAGACATGAGCACCTGATCTTCTTGGCCAGACTATGCAACGAGCTTGCAATTCCGTTGCTGCACGCAGGACACTAATGCCGGATTTGCGACCGGTGGAAACATTGACGAGTTTGCCCATGCGCGTCGCCATAATAGCACCGCCCCTCGTGTGAGCCCCTACTCGCAGCGAATGTGAACAGAAGCTCCCTCCTCTCGTGTGTCGGGCACAACTAATGTCAGCATCTCTGCTACGAGCGCGGGGGTATCGATATTTTCAATTTCCAGGATTGCCTTACTTCTAATTAACACTCGTCCGCATTCCCTTGACTCAGCGCTTTCTATGGAAAGCTGCAATCTCACGCTGTCGCCGCAACGTACCGGAGTTATAAACCTTAGCTTGTCAACTCCATAGTTCAGCACCGCGGACGCATCCGTTGGCGCCAATCCTAGCTCCATTGCAAGGGGGACAATCAGCGCAAGGGAAAGCAGGCCGTGGGCAATTGTCACTCTATACGGAGTTTCCTTGCGTGCACGATCGACGTCGACATGGATCCATTGATGATCGCCAGTGCATTTTGCAAACTCATTGATCCTTGTCTGATCGATCGTGATCCATTCGGACGTTCCGACCGTTTTGCCTACGGATCTCAGCAGCTGGGCAAGAGTCATTGCAGTCATTCAGCATTCCTTTAAGCAAGACGCGAAGCTCTACTTAGTCCGTTGCAACGAAAGTGCGGCAGCGGCAATACACAAGCATCGATTGGCTTGAATTGAGACCTCAACTGGCTCGCACTGGCCCCAAGAATTTCTCAAGCTACCAGTTAAGTCGACAGCTCTCGCCTGAATGGTCTGCCGCCGATGGCATGCGCACACTGTTTAGAAATGACATGAGCATCGGCTTTTGCGTAAATCTTGCCTGCAGTGGCTTAGAACAGAGGCGAATGCGAAGATATTCGCAGTGAGTAGCTACTCCGGGGGATCCAGCCAGGTTAGAGTGAGCTGATCAATAAAGCGCACCACGGTTGGCGACCTATATTTGCGGAAGCACTGCAATTTCCATCGCGCATTGTCCGACAGCCTCAGCAACGACCGGCTCCCTTGACTGAAAGAGAGCCAGGATCTTCTTGAGATCCCGACGAGTTTGAGGGAGGAATCGCGGTTCACGCGGCCGAACCAGGCCACATCCGCCAGCGACGCGCGGAATACATCTCAGGATTTGGTCGCAGCTTGGAGTCATCGCGCAACAAGCGGGACCGATAGAATGCAGTTCTCGACATCGATCAGACCGCCTCACCATCCCCCACGAGTTTGAACATTGCGCCCAACCCCTCCAGACTCTGTCGTCTTCTTGACTTGGYTGCACGAGGCACGACGGGACACACTCGAAATTCCGTGCGCTTGAGATTCTGCTCGGTGTCGGTCGTCCACTCGCCTTCAAGCGGCACTCCTTGTTCGCTTAGACATAGATTCCCTCCTCCTGGTTTAGCCAATCAGCTGTCGTTTTGGCTAGGGTCGTTCGCATGCAGACCGCGCAGCGTAATTGCCCCGACGTATCGCCATTCGACAATACGTCAGTTGACCGATTCTGCCGACTAGCGTCTCCCCGACCATCGACACAAGCGCACTCGAACGGTCCGAGGTCCAGCACATGAAAGTTGGTCTCGCCGCGGGCGAGCTAACGCGGTTGAGTTCTTCAACAGCCTGCTAGAGCTGAGCCAAATCGAGCGATTGACGTATTGCGGTTCAGCCGGCGTCATCGTCTGATAGGGACGTTTTAGGGAAATACACGAGAGAACGATTCACCTGATGCTTGAGAGGGGGTCAGGATGCGCAAACGCTCCCGAGAGGCTCACTGCGACACAGGAAGGTGCTGCGCCATGTGCTGCGGAAAGTTCGGGCTTGTCCGGTACTACTGCTGGAAGACCCCGCTTTGTTCGCGGAAGTGCGTCGATCTTTTCAAAAGGCGCCGGGAATCCGACAGTAGGTGGCTCCGCGGTTTGCGAGCTGCGTAAGCTGGCTTCGCGAGCAGCAGGCGACGTTTCGCATTCGCAAGCGTAGCGAGAGAGTTGTGAGGCCTACCGCCGCCGAATCCGCTCCGGCTGCAGCTTGCTGCCGTGCGACCGCCTTTCGGCCAGCATCCGTTCGTGCGCGGGTTTGAAAGCAGCTATTTCAACTTGGCGCGTGACGTCACACGCGATGCGATCCAAGCGTTAGCAAACCAGCGACCGTCATCCGCCTTGCGAAGTGGAATTCCTCCCCAACTAAGAGGGCCGATGGCCCTCTTTTCCTTTTTTAGTATAGGCACAAATAGAGGCCTTGCTAAGCTGGTCAAGCTCGAGGCGCATCCGAAGCCGTGTTGGACCTTAATCATCGAGCCTTACTGCCATCTCCCTTACTTCAAGGATCTGACGTGGGAACTCGGCGTCGAGCCAATTTGGCGCGAAGGGAACTCGCAACGTGGGGCTAGCGAACCGTGGGGTAGTGGAGATCGCGTGAAGGCCGAGGGCCAAGGGGCTCAAAAGCGCCCTTTCAGGATAACTTCGATAAATGGGGCATGCTTCCTTGGGTGACTTGAGAAAGCCCCTATAACTCTTCTTCCTACCGCACGATTTCAGGATGTGCCCGGTACAATTTCAAAGGGGTCGTATTCGCAAGGCGCGCCGCGGCGATGGCTGTATTGGCCATAAGCATAGCGATCGTCATAGGCCCCACGCCGCCAGGTACCGGCGTGATCGCTGATGCGATCTTTTGTGCTTCCGCGAAATCGACGTCTCCAACCAACTTGGTCTTGCCTTCTCTCTTGTCGGAGGCAGCCACGCGGTTGATTCCGACGTCGATCACCACCGCGCCTGGTTTGATCCAGTCGGCCTTAATCATCTGCGGCCGCCCCACGGCAGCCACCACGATATCCGCCATTCTCGTCAATGCCGCAAGATCCTTCGTGCGCGAATGCGCCATGAACACCGTTGCATTGGCGTTGAGCAGCAATTGCCCCATCGGCTTGCCGAACAGATTGGAGCGCCCGATCACGATCGCATTCATCCCTGACAGGTCTTCGCCCAGAACCCGCCGCAGGAGCAGCATGGCACCGGCCGGGGTGCAGGAAATGAGGCCGGCATCGAGATCACCGACTGCTAGTCTGCCGGCATTCACGATATGCAGACCATCGACATCCTTGTCCGGCCTGATCGACTGAATGATCGGCTCGCTCTCAAGCGGCTTCGGTAGCGGAAGCTGGACTAGGATGCCGTGAATGGAGGCATCGTCGTTCAGCTGCGCAACCAGTGAAGCCAAGTCTTCCTGGCTTGTCTCGGCCGGCAAGGTGTGCTGCACCGAGTTGAAACCGCATTCCTTGGCCATCCGACTCTTCGCGCCAACGTAGGCGTGGCTTGYCGGATCGTCCCCCACGATAATAACGGCAAGGCCGGGCCTGACGCCGGTCTGCGCCTCGAGTCGCGAGACATCTGCTTTCACAGCCTCAATCACCGAGGCCGCGCCGGCCTTCCCATCGATAATCTGCGCCATGCTTTTAGCCCGCACGCTGCGACGCATAGCTGCCAGGACTCGCCGGGAAGACCACGGTACGGTTGCCGTTGATGAAGGTGCGATAATGAATATGGGCGTGGACAGCACGCGCCAACACCTGGCTTTCGACAGTTCGGCCAAGCGCCACATAATCATCCGCGCTCTGCGCATGCGTGATGCGGACGAGATCCTGCTCGATGATCGGGCCCTCGTCGAGATCGGCCGTCACGTAATGCGCTGTCGCCCCGATCAACTTCACCCCACGATGATAGGCCTGCTTATAGGGGTTGGCGCCCTTGAACGAGGGCAGGAAGGAATGGTGGATGTTAATGACCTTGCCCGGCATCTTCCTGCAGAGTTCGTCGGATAATACCTGCATGTATCGCGCGAGCACGACGAGCTCAGTGCCGGTCTGCTCCACTAGCTCCATGAGCTGAGCCTCGGCCTGGGGCTTGTTCTCTTTGGTTACTCTGATGAGGTGGAACGGAATATCATGGTTGACGACCAGCTTCTGATAGTCGAAGTGATTGGAGACAACGCCTACGATGTCGATGGGTAGCGCGCCGATCTTCCAGTGGTAGAGCAGGTCGTTGAGGCAATGTCCGAAGCGCGAGACCATCAGCATGACCTTCATGCGTTTGGCTGCATCATGGAACTGGTGATCCATTTCAAAACTTTGGCAGACTGGCTCAAATCCTGAGGCGATCTCATCCAGAGCTACACCCTCCTCCGAGAGGAAGGAAACCCGCATGAAGAATTTGCCAGTGTCTAGGTCGTCGAATTGTGATGAATCGATAATGTTGCATCCCTTCGCGGCCAGATAGCCCGATATGGCGGCAACAATTCCGCGGGTCGACTTACACGATACGGTCAAGATAAACTGCATGCGATTACATTCAAAGGAGAAGGCCAACTACGCGCTGTGGGGGAACGTCAAATATCGAGAGTGTTCTGATGTTCCCAGGCTGTAAACTGAGAGCAATAGCTATTCCATTCCTCATGCTTGAGCTTGAGGTAAGCGCCGGAGAAGCCTTTCCCCAATACTGCCTGGAGCTCTTCGTCCTTCTCATATTCGCGCAACGCATCGAGCAGATTCAGCGGCAGTTTCGGTGCGTCAGTAACGGTGTGCCCCTCCTTGTACATGTCGATGTCGTAGTGACGTCCAGGATCGGCCTTACTGCGAATACCAGAAAACCCCGCCGCAATGATCAGTGCCTGAAGCAAATACGGATTAGCCGCCCCATCCGGAAGACGAAGTTCGAAGCGGCCTGGTCCGGGCACTCGCACCATATGGGTGCGGTTGTTTCCGGTCCATGTGACGGTATTCGGTGCCCAAGTCGCACCCGAAATCGTACGCGGCGCATTAATGCGCTTGTATGAATTAACGGTCGGGTTAGTGATGGCGGCCAACGCCGAAGCATGCTTCATAATACCGCCCAGGAAGTGGCGGCCCATAGTAGACAAGCCGAATGGCATTGACTTGTCGGCGAAGGCATTGATTTTACCATCAACGTCCCAGACAGAGATGTGGGCGTGGCACCCGTTTCCGGTCAGCCCCTTGAAGGGTTTTGGCATGAAGGTGGCCCTGAGACCGTGTTTTTCGGCAACCGACTTGACCATGAACTTGAAGAAGGAATGCTTGTCGGCCGTACTCAGCGCATCGTCATATTCCCAGTTCATCTCGAACTGGCCATTCGCATCCTCGTGGTCGTTCTGATAGGGCTTCCAGCCGAGCTCGAGCATGTAATCGCAGATCTCCGCGATCACGTCATATCGCCGCATGACTGCCTGCTGGTCGTAACAGGGCTTCTGCGCGGTATCGTATTCGTCCGAGATCTTCGAGCCGTCCGGTGCAATCAGAAAGAATTCGGGCTCCACGCYGGTCTTGACCCGCAAGCCTTGCGATGCGGCTTCGTTGATAAGCCGTTTCAAGATCACGCGCGGCGCTTGTTCGACCGGCTTGTTGTCCATCATGCAGTCGGCGGCGACCCAAGCAACGTCCTGCTTCCATGGCAGGCGGATGACCGACGAGGCGTCCGGCATAGCGTACAGGTCGGGGTGCGCCGGCGTGAGATCGAACCAGGTCGCGAAGCCCGCAAAACCAGCACCGTCTTTCGACATGTCCGCAATGGCTTGCGCGGGAACAAGCTTCGCACGCTGCCCACCGAACAGGTCGGTGTAGCCGATCATGAAATATTTTACGCCTTTCTCAGCGGCGTAGGTTGAGAGGTCCAAGGTCACGTCGTTCCCCCTTTTTGATTTCATAGGCCGAGTGGGCATAGCCTCCCAAGTTCGCCCGCGATTGATCAGAAGCTTCCCTTGCCGGGATACCAGTTCGTGCCAGCCAGCGGCACTTGGGCCATGGCGGCAGCTTCAAGCGTGAGCGCGCACAGATCCTCCGGTTCAAGGTTGTGGAGGTGGTTCTTGCCGCAAGCGCGCGCAACGGTTTGCGCCTCCAGCGTCATTACTTTGAGATAGTTGGCGAGCCGACGGCCGGCCGCTACCGGGTCGAGCCGCTTCATCAGTTCGGGATCCTGCGTTGTGATGCCTGCGGGGTCTTTACCCTCATGCCAGTCATCGTAGGCTCCCGCGGTGGTACCGAGCTTCTGATACTCCACTTCCCAGCGCGGGTCGTTGTCGCCCAGCGCGACCAGTGCCGCCGTACCGATCGCCACCGCGTCAGCGCCCAACGCCAGAGCCTTGGCAACGTCCGCGCCCGAACGAATGCCACCGGAGACGATAAGTTGGACCTTGCGGTGCATACCGAGGTCTTGCAGTGCCTGGACCGCCGGCCGGATACAGGCCAGTGTGGGCATGCCCACATGCTCGATGAAGACATCCTGAGTGGCCGCCGTGCCGCCCTGCATGCCATCGAGCACAACCACGTCTGCGCCGACCTTCACGGCAAGAGCCGTGTCATAGTACGGGCGCGCGCCACCAACCTTCACATAGATCGGTTTTTCCCATTCGGTGATTTCTCGCAGTTCCATAATCTTGATTTCGAGATCATCCGGACCGGTCCAGTCTGGATGCCGGCATGCCGACCGCTGGTCGATGCCTTTGGGGAGGTTACGCATCTCAGCAACACGATCAGAGATCTTCTGACCAAGTAGCATACCGCCGCCACCAGGTTTCGCGCCTTGACCGACGACCACTTCGATGGCGTCTGCACGGCGCAGATCTTTGGGGTTCATGCCGTAGCGCGAGGGCAAATACTGATAGACCAGCGTTTTTGAATGGCCGCGTTCCTCGTCGGTCATGCCACCGTCACCGGTAGTGGTGGACGTCCCGGCCGCAGTGGCGCCACGGCCGAGCGCCTCCTTGGCATTGCTGGACAGCGCGCCGAAACTCATTCCAGCGATTGTGATCGGGGTCTTGAGCTCGATTGGCTTCTTGGCAAATCGAGTACCCAGCGTCACGGTCGTATCGCACTTCTCGCGATAGCCTTCGAGTGGGTAGCGGGAGATTGAGGCTCCAAGGAACAACAGATCATCGAAATGCGGCACCTTGCGCTTGGTACCGGCACCACGGATGTCATAGATACCGGTAGCTGCGGCGCGGCGGATCTCCGCCAGCGTGTAGTCGTCGAAAGTGGCGGACTTGCGCGGCGGCGTATAGGGGTTCTGATAGCTCATTGAATATCGCTCACCTCAATACGCGTCAGCATTGTCAATGTTAAAGTTATAGAGTTTGCGGGCCGAGCCGTAGCGCTTGAAGTCTTGTGGCTTGGCTCCGGTAACGCCAGCTCGGTCGAGAAGCTGAGCAAGCTTTTGGAGATGCTCCGGCCGCATCTCTTTTTCGATACAATCAGCGCCCAAGCTTTTGACTTTGCCGCGCACGAACAACTTTGCTTCGTAGAGGGAGTCTCCTAGCGCGTCCCCTGCATCACCAAGCACGACGAGATGGCCGGACTGCCCCATGAAGGCCGACATATGCCCGATGCTCCCGTGAACAACGATGTCGATGCCCTTCATTGAAATCCCACAGCGGGAAGCGGCATTGCCCTTGATCACGAGCAGACCGCCACGTCCCGTAGCACCAGCATATTGGCTCGCATCACCCTCGATGATGACCGTGCCCGACATCATGTTCTCGGCTACGCCAGGACCGGCAGAACCATGCACGATAATGGTGCCGCCATCGTTCATTCCTGCACAGTAGTAACCGACCGAACCCTTGACCTCGGCTTTCAAAGGTTTGTCGATCCCAACCGCGATGGAATGGCCGCCACGCGGATTGATGATCTCGAAAGCCGTATCTTTGCTCTCCAGTGCGAGGGAATGAAGCGCACGATTCAGGTCGCGCAACGGTCGGACAGAGAGGTCAAAAACCGGCATTGTGTCCTCTTGATTGGAATCGGCAAACGCGGTCCCTCCCGCGTTGCCAGTAGTTTCTCAGGCAGCCTTCTCGTGATCCCAGAAATAGACCGTGGCTGGCTCGGGTTCCCATACCTGGGCAGCTTCGATATCAGGCAGATTGACGAGCGCACGGTATTCCGACCCGAAGGCGACATACCGCTCGGTTTCAGCCATCACCGCCGGCTTGCAGGCGATGGGGTCCCGCAGCACGCCGAAGCCGGTCTTGGTACCGACGACGAAGGTAAAGAAGCCATCGAGATCATCGAGCGCGCCAGTCAGCGCCTGCCCCAAGTCCTTGCCCTTAGCCATCGCCACGCTCAGGTATGCCGCAGCCACCTCAGTGTCGTTTTGAGTTTCAAAACTCACGCCTTCGCGCACCAATTCACGGCGAAGGTTGTTATGATTTKACAGTGAGCCGTTATGCACAAGGCACTGGTCGGCTCCAGTAGAGAATGGATGCGCGCCAAGCGTTGTAACGGCGGACTCGGTGGCCATGCGCGTGTGGCCAATGCCGTGCGTTCCGACCATCGAGCGCACACCGAAGCGCGAGACGACATCCTCGGGTAGCCCCACTTCCTTGTAGATCTCCATGCGGGCGCCCGAGCCCATCACGCGCACGAGCGGGCGCTGGGCAGCAAGGAAGTTTCGAACGGCGCCGATATCGGCCCTCGCTTCGACAACGGCGTGGGTGCTCTTGGGAGTAACTGCTGCATCGATTCCTGCCGTGCGCAGATCTGCCTCGAGGCTGGAAAAATCGCGGTCGGGCATGCCGGATTGCAGCGTTACCTTCGTGTGGTCTCCTGCCCTTCCGTAGATCGCAATCCCGGCAGAGTCCGGGCCGCGATCAGTCATGGCGATAAGCATGTCGGCTAGCAGCTCGCCAAGCTGGGGCTGTAGCGCTCGATCTTTCAGAAACAGTCCAACGATGCCGCACATTCCAACAACCTCCAGCGGGGGTGTCTGGAACAGCTAACACGGGAAAAGCCGGACCGCAACTATGAGGAATAAATTTTTCTTACTGATGAAATCCTGCGAAAGCTGAACTGAGCCGGGCGGGCTTAGTCGGCTCCGTTTCGATGAGGATAGGAAATGATGCTCAGATATCGAGCAGGTAGTTTGAGCAGCTGCTCGGGACCGTGTGGGGCATCGGCATCAAAGAACAAGCTATCTCCGGGCTGCATGGTGTAAAGCTTGTCTCCATGACGATATACAACCTCTCCCTGCAGCATGTAGAGAAACTCCAGTCCCTCGTGTTGAAAGGTCGGAAACACGTCCGACTTGCTTGTCAAAGTGATAAGATACGGTTCGGTCGTGACACCGCTGGAATTGTTTTCGATCGAACCAAGCAAACTGTACTGATGACCGGCGCGGGTGCCGCGGCGCTCGATGTTCACCCCCTTCCCCGCCTTCACGAAACTTGAGCTCCGCCCCTCCTCGAAGCGCCGGAAGAAGGTCGTGAGCGGCACGCTTAGCGCCTTGGAAAGCGCCTGCAGCGTGTTCAAAGACGGCGAGATGTTGCCGTTTTCGATTTTCGACAGCATGCCTACCGACATGTCGACGGAAGTCGCCAGATCAGTTATCGTAAGCCCCAGCTTTTTGCGAAAGGCGCGCACCTCCTGCCCTATCGCCATCTCGAGATTGTGCACGTGCGGCTCGCGCACAGCATGCGGATCCTGGTTGAAAACCGGCTTGGAATTCGACCGCTTCACCATGTTTGTCGTTTTTCCGGCCATCATTGACACCCTTTTTTCGGCTGCACTAGTTGCCTACGGATCCAAATTTCTCTTGCGCATCTTATGCGGAGTTTGCCCGAAGGCCGACAGGAAGCACCGCGAAAAGTGTCCCGCGCTGGAGAAGCCTGTGGCAAAGGCGATCTCAGCGATGGACAGTGGGCTCTGTTCAAGCAATTTCCGCGCATATTCAAGGCGAATTCGCCGGTAGGTTTCTGAGAAGCTGCTCGCAACTTCGGAAGCGAATAGCCTGTCGAGATGCCGCGCGCTGATGCCGGCAAATGCCGCCATGGTCGTGCGCGAGAGCGGCTGCTCGACGGTTAGCTCCATCTTTTCGAGAACTGCAAGCAAGCCCGGATGGTGGGTACCGAAACGATGCGAAGCCGAGCCACGCTGCGGAGCGGCTGGCTCGGCAACGGTCGTCTGCAGAAACCAGTCGCTGACGCGGCGCGCAAAATGCGGGCCCATCCTTTCAGCAATGAGCCTATGCATCATGTCGAGGGGAGCAATTCCGCCTCCGCAGGTGATGCGGTCGCCGTCGAAGATGTAGCGAGCTTGACGCGGATTAAGATGCGGGAAGGCCTCTCGCAAGACTGCCGCATGCTCCCAGTGAATCGTGAAATCTCGATTGTCGAGCAGTCCGGCAGCGGCAAGGATGTAGGCGCCACTCGAAATTGCGCCGATGCGAACCCCCTGTCGCGAGATTCGCCGCAACGCAGAGATGAGAGACTCATTCCCTGACCAATTTCTCGGAACGCCGCCAGCGCACACAAATACGGAATGGCAGTGTTCGCCCTCAGACGCGATCGGACTGCAGCTGACTGCGATACCAGAAGAGCTCGTCACCGGCCTGCCGTCTACTGACAGCGGTAAAATATCATAGAGCGGAAGTCCAGAGAGCAGATTTGCCGCGCGCAACGGCTCCGTCGCCGAGGCATAGGACATCAGCGCAAAGTTTTCGATCAGTACAAAGCCCATGCGCCGGGTGTTCTTGGGATCCGAAGACATGTCCCTTTTTTAGCTTTTTTAGTCCCAGATCTGCAATACGGCATTCGCGACCGAGGGATATCGTGTAGCGAGGTTCTTCGCAGGCCAGACATTGATGCGCTATTCGGCTCTATCCGTCTTCTTCAACGGCGTCCGCGGCAACAAGCATTGGCAGCCGGCATGGCGCACACCTCGGCCGAAGCCGCATTACGACGTCATAATCGTCGGAGGCGGTGGGCATGGACTTGCCACGGCCTACTATCTCGCCAAGGAGTTCGGCATCACCAATGTCGCGGTGCTGGAAAAAAGCTATCTTGGCTCGGGAAACGTCGGTCGTAACACCACGATTATCCGCTCCAACTACCTGCTTCAGGGAAACAATCCATTCTACGAGCTTTCGATGAGGCTTTGGGAGGGGCTGGAGCAGGACTTCAACTTCAACGCCATGGTTTCTCAGCGGGGTGTGCTGAATCTTTACCACTCCGACAGTCAGCGAGACGCCTACACGCGGCGCGGAAACGCAATGCGGCTGCATGGAGTAGACGCCGAACTTCTCGATCGTGAAGCGGTGAGACAGATGCTCCCATTCCTGGATTTTGATAACGCGCGCTTTCCAATTCAGGGGGGCCTGATCCAGCGGCGCGGCGGCACGGTGCGACACGATGCGGTCGCGTGGGGATATGCACGAGGGGCCGACATGCGCGGTGCAGACATCATCCAAGAATGCGAAGTGACTGGCATCCGCCAGGAGGGCGGTCGAGTAGTGAGCGTGGAAACCACGAAAGGTATTATCGGCTGCGGGAAGCTTGCTCTGGCAGCCGCAGGCAACTCGTCGCGCGTGGCGGAAATGGCCGGCATGAAGCTTCCCATCGAAAGCCACGTGCTGCAAGCATTCGTATCAGAGGGGCTCAAGCCTTTCATCAACGGTGTGGTCACCTTCGGCGCCGGCCATTTTTATTGCTCACAGTCTGACAAGGGTGGCTTGGTCTTCGGCGGCGATCTCGATAGCTACAATTCCTACGCACAACGCGGCAACCTCGCCACCGTCGAGCATGTCGCTGAGGCGGGCAAGGCAATGATCCCGGCTCTATCGCGCCTACGCGTGTTGCGATCTTGGGGTGGCATCATGGACATGTCGATGGACGGCTCTCCGATCATCGACCGTACCCATATTGATAATCTCTACCTGAATGCTGGCTGGTGCTACGGTGGCTTCAAAGCTACTCCGGCCTCCGGCTTTTGCTTCGCGCATTTGATCGCACGCAACGAGCCGCAAGCCACTGCCGCTGCTTTCCGGCTTGATCGCTTCGCTCGAGGGCTGATGCTCGATGAAAAGGGCCAGGGCGCCCAACCCAACCTGCACTGATCTGGCGAGGGCATATAAAATGGCAAGCCTTGTTCCGTGCCCCCACTGCGGCAGCCGACCCAAGGAGGAATTCACCGTGAAGGGGGCCGCGCTCAAACGACCCGCTCCCAGTTCGTCGGCTGAGACTTGGTTCGACTATGTCTATCTGCGCAGAAATCCGCACGGATTCTATGACGAATACTGGCACCACACCTCCGGCTGTCGCCGTTGGCTGATAGTCACGCGCAACACAGCTAGCCACGAACTCCAGGCC
>NZ_JBFUES010000046.1:0-16129 GCF_056403875.1 Bradyrhizobium sp. P2_E8 | reverse complement strand
GCGCGGGCTCGGCCTGGATCACCGCGTCCTCGGCGATGGTCTCCGACGGCTTTGTCACCTGCTTGTCGTCGGCCATGACGAGGCCGGCCTCGATGGCCGCGCGCGCCCGCGCCCGGCTCTCGAACAGGCCGCGCTCGACCAGCAGAATATCCGCGCGCTTGCGGGGAGGGGACATCACGCTCTCATGAGACGATTTTTGGGACGATTGATGCGCTTATGGTGCAATCAATCGCGCGGCCGCCATCCGKACGCAAGCCTCGAACGCGGCGAGATCGTGCCAGACGTCGATCGGCATCGTGGCCGGCATCACCAGCGGGCAGCCGTGCAGTTCCAGCGCATGGATCATCATGAGGTTGTCGACGAGGCCAAAATCCTCAACCGTCAGGCCTTGCGCATCGACCAGCCGCCCGTCCTCGGAGGTGACGTCCATGAAGCGGCCGACGCGGTCGGCATAGGCGGCGCCATCGTTGGAATAGGCCAGACAAAACTTGCCGCGCCCGRCCATATAGCCGAGCTCGTAGACGGTCCCGGGATCGGCGCCGGCACCGCGGAACGGCGTCAGGTTGGCGATGATCGCGTCGGCCGCATCCATCATCGCCTCGTTACCGCAAAAGATCTGCCGCGAGGCATCAGGCGCGGTGAGATCGATCGCGTTGTCGAGGGGATAGAGGCCGGTGAGCCCGAAGCGGGCGCAGATCTCCGCCTTGCGACGGCCGACCTCGACCGCATCCGGCAGGAACACGTCGGGGCCTGCCAGATAAATCTTCATGGACGTCGCGCTGCTTCGCTGAAGGTCGAAGCTCGCCCCTCAGGCGAGCTTGACCGTCTCGGTCTTCACGTCCTTGCCGAGCGCTTCGAACACCTTGGCGACAATGCCCTTGGCGTCGAGACCGGCGCGGGCGTACATCGCGGCAGGGGTGTCGTGGTCCTGGAACACGTCGGGCAGCACCATCGTGCGGAACTTGACCATGCCGCTGTCGAGCGCGCCCTGGTCGGTCAGGAATTGCGCGACATGCGAGCCGAAGCCGCCGACCGAGCCTTCCTCGATCGTGATCAGGATCTCGTGGTCGCGGGCGAGCTTGAGAACCAGCTCGGTGTCCAGCGGCTTCATGAAGCGCGCATCCGCGATCGTGGTCGAAAGGCCGTGGGCGGCGAGCTCGTCGGCCGCCTTCTCGCATTCGGCGAGGCGCGTGCCGAACGAGAGCAGGGCGATCTTGCTGCCCTGACGGATCACGCGGCCCTTGCCGAGCTCGAGCGGAATGCCGACCTCGGGCATCTCGATGCCGCGGCCTTCGCCGCGCGGATAGCGCAGCGAGCTCGGACGGTCGTCGATCGCGACCTGGGTTGCCACCATGTGCACGAGCTCGGCCTCGTCGGCCGCCGCCATGATCACCATGTTCGGCAGACAGCCGAGATAGGCGTTGTCGAACGAGCCGGCATGCGTCGCGCCGTCGGCGCCGACGAGGCCGGCGCGGTCGATCGCGAAGCGGACGGGGAGATTCTGGATCGCGACGTCATGCACGATCTGGTCGTAGCCGCGCTGGAGGAAGGTCGAGTAGATCGCGCAGAACGGCTTGTAGCCTTCGCTCGCCAGACCTGCGGCAAAGGTCACCGCGTGCTGCTCGGCGATGCCGACGTCGAAGGTGCGGTCCGGGAACGCCTTGTTGAAGATGTCGACGCCGGTGCCGGACGGCATCGCCGCGGTGATGGCGACGATCTTCTCGTCCTTCTGCGCTTCCTTGACGAGGCTCTGGCCGAACACGTTCTGGTAGGCGGGCGCGTTCGGCTTGGCCTTGGCTTGCGTGCCGGTCGCGACGTCGAACTTGACGACGGCATGGTACTTGTCGGCGGAGGCTTCCGCCGGGCCGTAACCCTTGCCCTTCTGCGTCACGACGTGGACGAGGATCGGGCCTTCCTCCATGTCGCGGACGTTCTTCAGCACGGGCAGGAGGTGATCGAGGTTATGGCCATCGATCGGGCCGACGTAATAGAAGCCGAGCTCTTCGAACAGCGTGCCGCCGTCCATCATGAAGCCGCGCGAATATTCCTCGACGCGGTTGGCGCGGTTGGCGATGATCTTGGGCAGGCGCTTGTTGATCTGCTTGGCCGCCTCGCGCAGCGTGCGATAGGTCTTGCCGGAATACAGGCGCGACAGATAGGCGCTCATGGCGCCGACCGGCGGCGCGATCGACATGTCGTTGTCGTTGAGGATGACGATCAGGCGCGAGTTCATCGCACCGGCATTGTTCATGGCTTCATAGGCCATGCCCGCCGACATCGCGCCGTCACCGATGACGGCGATAACGTTGTTCTTGCCGCCGGAGAGGTCGCGCGCCACGGCCATACCGAGGCCGGCGGAGATCGAGGTGGAGGAATGCGCCGCGCCGAACGGATCGTAATCGCTCTCGCTGCGCTTGGTGAAGCCGGACAGGCCGCCGCCGGTGCGCAGGGTGCGGATGCGGTCGCGTCGCCCGGTGAGGATCTTGTGCGGATAGGCCTGATGGCCGACGTCCCAGATCAGCCGGTCGCGCGGCGTGTCGAAAACGTAATGGATCGCGGTGGTGAGCTCGACCACGCCGAGACCAGCGCCGAAGTGACCGCCGGTTACCGAGACGGCATCGATGGTCTCCTGCCGCAACTCGTCGGCGACCTGGCGAACCTGCTCGATCTTGAGCTTGCGCAGGTCTTCCGGTGTCCGGATGGTGTCGAGGAGCGGCGTCTTACTGTATGCGTTCACGGCGATTTCCAATTTGTCAGCGCCGGAAGGTCGTTCCGGTGCGCGATGGGTTTGCACAATATCGGCGCAGCGCGAGTCCTTAAACCGTCGGAGCCACCTGCATGGGGCAGGGCCCCGTCTTCAAGCTTAGGTGAGCTTAAGTGTGCTCCGGTTCAGTCTCTGTGATCCCTGTCACTTAGATCGGCTTCGTCCGTCCCAGCCAATTTCATTAGCAATTTGAAGCGCTTGTCGTCGGTAATCGGTGCCCACGCAAGGCTAACAAAAAGCCACACTCCGCGCAGCTTTACACCAAAGCTTGGGCCAAAGCCAACCCGTTGGGGCGATTACGGGCATGCACCTGCAACCCCCGGGCCAGAGTGGTTAACTGCGGCGCCCGCGGGGAGGTTCCTGCCTTGCCCGGTTCCCCGGCAGGATTTTGGGCGAGAGGAAGGCTATTTCCGCTCGATTCGCGGGGCCGAACGGCTCCCGCGCGGGAACTCTTCGATCTCAGTGCCTGGCCGTCCGCCCCATGGGCACAGCCAGCAGCGTGCGATCATGAAAAAATTGCAGGCGTCCGATGCCCGAAACAGGCTTTGGTCGTCGTCCCTTACTGGACGTCGAGCGGCGCGGTGCCGGTGGCCTGGCCGCTCGCATCGGTGGTGATCTTGTCGACCCGCGCCTCGGCCTGGCGCAGCAATTCCTCGCACCGGCGCTTCAGTGCTTCGCCGCGCTCGTAGATCGTCACGGATTCCTCGAGCGGCACCTTGCCGTCCTCGAGCCGTTTCACGATCGTCTCGAGTTCCTCGATCGCGCGCTCGAAGGTGAGCCTGGAGACGTCGACTTGGGTATTTTCGGCCATATCCGTTTCCGATTGCCCGATTCGCTTCACATGCAGAAGAAGCAGGGTTTTGCGGGCTTAATGTGGCGGGCTCGTCAGGCGCCCATCAGGGCGCCGACATGCGCCGTAACAGATTCTTTCAGTCCTTGCAGGTCGTAACCGCCCTCGAGCACCGAAACAACGCGGCCCCCCGCGGACTTGTCCGCAAGGTCCATCAGCTTGCGCGTCACCCAGGCATAATCCTCCGCGCGCAAATTCAGCGAGGCCAGCGGGTCGCGATAATGCGCATCGAAGCCCGCAGAGATGATGAGGAGCTCGGGGCTGAATTTTTCGAGCTGCGGCAGAATCAGGTTCTCGAAAGCGCTGCGGAATTCCGGACCACCGTCTTCGGACGCCAGCGGCGCGTTGACGATGGTGTCGTGGTCGCCGCGTTCGCCCTTCGCGCCGGTGCCCGGAAACAGCGGCATCTGGTGCGTCGAGCAGTACATCACCGTGGGGTCCGACCAGAAGATGTCCTGCGTGCCGTTGCCGTGATGCACGTCGAAATCGACGATGGCCGCGCGCTTGATGCCGTATTTGCGCTGCGCGTGACGCGCGGCGATCGCAACATTGTCGAAGAAGCAGAAGCCCATGGGCTTGCCGATCTCGGCGTGATGGCCGGGCGGGCGCACCGCGACGAAGGCGTTGCGGTGCTCGCCCGCCATCACCGCTTCGGTCGCCGCGACCGCGCCGCCGACGCCGCGCATCACCGCTTCCCAGGTGCCCGGCGACATCGAGGTGTCGCCGTCGATATAGACGAGGCCGCTGGTCGGCGCGATGTGGCGCAGCTCGGTGACGTAATGCTCGTTGTGGCACAGCGTCACGAGATCGAGATCGCCCTCCGGCGCCTGGTCGCGGACGAGGAACTGGAAACGCTCATGCGACAGCGCTTCCTCCACTGCGCGCAGGCGGTCCGGCCTTTCGGGATGTCCCGGCGGCGTGACGTGGTCGAGGCAGGCCTTGTGGGAGAGGAGAAGCGTGCTCATCAGGTCGGGCTCACTGGGAACGGGCTCTTGACGTCGCTTGGCGCATCCGGCGCCAAAACGCAATGCAAAACCCAATCTATGCGCTTCACCGGGAATGGCAAAGGGTTGTCCCGTTCCGGCCCGTTTGATCCGAATCAATTCACGCGCAGGATGCGGCTCGGCGGCAGCGGGCCGATCGGCCCGTGCGCCCGGAAGAACGCGAACAATGCGTCCGCGTCGTAGCCGCCATATTGCGGGGCCGCACCTTGCTTGGCGACCGTAAAACCGTCGCCGCCGACGGCGAGGTAATCGTTGAGGGTGACGCGGTAGCCGCTTCCAGGTTCGATCGGCCTGCCGTTGAGCGTCATCCTCTCGGCCATCACGCGTTCGCCGAACGGCTTCGACGCATCCCAGGCGTAGCTGAAACCGTTCGACACCTGAAGGATTCGCGGCCGCTTCGGATCGAGCCATTGCTGCTCCAGCATCTCCTTGAGCTGGCTGCCCGTCAGCGTCATGGTGACGAGGCGGTTGCGGAACGGCTGGCTTGCGAACAGCTCGCCGAAGGACACCGCGCCGTTCTCCTTCGGAACGATATCGGTGCGGATGCCGCCGGGATTGGTGAGCGCGATGACAGCGCTGCCATTCGTGGCCTCCTTCGTCGCGGCGAGCTGCGCGTCCGCGATGACGTCGCCGAGCGGRCTTTCACCGGCTTCGTTCGGAATGCGCGACAGCGTCTGCGTCACCGATCCGGCCGGCCGGTTGGCGATCGGCGCGGCGAGCTTGTCATAGGCCTCGATCAGCGCGGTCTGCTCCGCGTCCTTCGCCAGCGAGGCATTGGCGACGATGACGTTCTCGGCCTTGGCGCCGACGATGTCGCGCGTTGCCGGATCGAGCTTGAGATCGATCGCCGTGACCAGCGTGCCGTACTTGTCGCCGCTCGTCACCAGCCGTCCATCGATATCGCAGACATAGGCGCGATGGGTGTGGCCGCTGACGACCACGTCGACGGCGCGATCGAATTTCTTCACGATCTCGACGATCGGCCCCGAAATGCCCGGGCACTCATTGTAATCGCCGGCGGGCTCGCCGCCTTCGTGGATCAGCACGACGATCGCTTCCACGCCGCGCGCCTTCAGTTGCGGCACGAGCGCATTCACCGTTTCGGCCTCGTCGCGGAATTCGAGGCCGGCAATGCCCGAGGGCGACACGATGCCGGCGGTGCCTTTCAAGGTCAGCCCGATGAAGGCGACGGGAATGCCGTCGAACTCACGGATCTCAAACGGCGGCAGCACGCTTTGACCGGTCGCTGTCTTCACGGTGGAGGCGGCGAGGTAGTGGAATTTGGCGCCAGTGAAGGGATGCGGTCCCTGGCAGCCGTCGACCGGATGGCAGCCGCCGTTCTGCATCCTAAGCAGCTCGGCTTTGCCCTCGTCGAACTCGTGATTGCCGACCGAGGTGATCGCGAGCCCCATCATCGAGAGCGCCTCGACCGAAGGCTCGTCATGGAACATCGCCGACAGGAACGGGCTCGCGCCGATCAGGTCGCCGGCGGCCACGAAGATCGTGTTCTTGTGCCCTTCGCGCAATTGCTTCACCAGCGTCGCCATGTACTCGGCGCCGCCGGCCGCCACCATGACCTTCTTGCTTCGATCCTCGGGATCGTTGATGCGGATGCCGCCGGGCGGCGGCCGCAGATTGCCGTGAAAATCGTTGATCGCAAGGATGCGCAGCTCGACCGGTGCGGCGGTCTGGGCAGAGGAGGGCAGGGCGGCGAGCGCGAGGGCGAAAGTGATCAGGCGGAGAAGATGTCGCATGGAACCAGATTAGTCGTGCAGCGCGAAGATTTCACGAAGCATTGTCGTGAACGTACCGCGATTCCTTCCTTCTCCCCTTGTGGGAGAAGGTGGCGCGAAGCGCCGGATGAGGGGTTCTATCCGCGAATGACGATGCGAAAGGGGTGCTCGCGGAAGCAACCCCTCACCCGTCTCGCCGCTTACGCGGGGAGCCACCCTCTCCCACAAGGGGAGAGGGAAAGCGGGCTCTATCGCTTCTTCCTGTTCGCGAACGCGTTGAATGCAGCCACAGCGTCGTCCGACTTCAAACGCTCGCCGAACAGATGGGTCTCCTGGTCGATGCGGCGGGTCAGTTCCTCTGGTGGGGTGCGCAGCAGCCTGCGCGAGATCGCGACCGCCTCGGCGGGCAGCCGGCAGATCTCGCGCGCCACCTTGCGCGCCTCGACTTCGGTGTGCCCCGGCGAGACCACGGTGTTGACGAAGCCCGCAGCGTGCGCCTCCGCGGCGGTGAAGGTCCGTCCCATCACCAGCATCGCGAAGGCGCGCTGGTAACCCATCGTGTTCGGCATCAAGAGGCTGGCGGCGCCGACCGGCACCAGCCCGAGGTGGATATAGGGCGCGGAGAAGGTCGCCGCGTTCGATGCGAGCACGTAGTCGCAATGGAACAACATCACGGTGCCCATGCCGATCGAAGCGCCGTCGACGGCCGCGATGATCGGCTTGACGTTGAGGGCGAGCGAATAGAGAAACCTGGCGCCGTTCGACAGCGTCTCCGGGCGTGCCGTGTCGGCCTTCAGAAAATCGTCGATGTCGTCACCGGCGGTGAACACGCCGGAGCCGCCGGTGATGATCATGCAGCGGATATCCGGGTTGTTCTGCGCGGTGTCGATCGCGTGGCTCATCTCCCGATACATGTCCTGCGTGATCGCGTTCTTCTTGCCCGGGCGGCGCAGGGTGATCACGCGCGTTCCACGCTCTTCGGCGACGATGATATTGCCATTCGGCATAAGGACCCCCTGCGCTCGCCGCGACGCTTGACCTTGGCGAGTCTCGCAAACATCAGCCTACATCATCTCGCAGGCGTGCCAATCCGCCCGCGCGACCTTTTCGAAAGCGATCCCGTGAGCCCGGTGGATGACACCGCTGTCATAACTTCCGTCCCGGAACCGCATCGCGTCAGATCGCGCCGGTTGTATTGTCTTGCACGCTCCATTGCGCAATGCAACAAATGGCTACAATGTTTAATTTGAAAAACCGGTGGTTGTGGTGCACGATCGCGCCGTTCCATTTGGCCGATTGCTCGATTGATGATTGCAGCAACGCGTGTCGACGAATCCTCGCTGCATTATCGCGGTTGGCGGGTCGTGCTGGCCTGTTTCCTGATGGCCTTCTTCATGTTCGGCTTCGGCCTGTATGGTCAGGGCGTCTATCTCGCCGAGCTTCAGCGCGCCCATGGCTGGCCGGGCACGCTGGTCTCCGCGGCCAGCACCTTCTCGTTTCTCCTGACCTCCGTGCTGGTCATCTTCACCGACGATCTGCTCGCCCGTATCGGGCTGCGTTCACTGATCCTGTGCGGCCTGTCGGCGCTCGGCGCATCGACCGTGCTGCTGGCGCTGATGCAGACGCCCTGGCAGCTCTATCTCGCCTATGCGCTGATGTCGGTCGGCTGGACCGGCATGGGCACCGTGGTGATCGCGACGCTGCTGAACTCCTGGTTCGATCGGCGCCGTGGCCTCGCGCTCAGCCTCGCCTTCAACGGCGCGACCTGCGGCGGCATCGTCCTCGTTCCGCTGCTGCTGTCGCTGACCGGCAGCATCGGCTTCCGTTCGGCGATGCTCGCGGCCACGATGGTGATGGTGCTGCTGGTGCTGCCGGTGGTCGTCGGCTTCATCCGCTGGCCGGCCGGGCTGCCGCCGGCATCGGGTGAGCGCCCCGCCGATGGCGATGCGCCCGCGCCGGCTCATTCCCGCAAGGCGTTGCTCGCCAACGCGGCGTTCTGGACCATGGTGCTGCCGATCGCTATCGCGCTGCTGGCTCAGATGGGATTCATCATCCACCAGGTGACGTTCCTCGAACCGCTGATCGGGCGCGCCAGCGCCGGCCTTGCCGTCACCATCATGGCTGCGATGGCGGTGGTCGGGCGCCTGTCGCTCGGCCTGTTCGTCGACCGGCTCGATCCGCGACTGGCCTGCGCGGCGTCGATGACGAGCCAGGCGGCGGCGCTGTTCGTGCTGGTGCAGAGCACAAGCCCGACGGCGCTGCTGGTGTGCTGTGCCGTGTACGGCTTCTCGATCGGCAACATGATCACGTTCCCGCCCCTGATCATCCAGCGCGAGATCGGCGCCAGGTCCTTTGCCGCCGCGATGGGCCTGGGCACGTCGATCAGCGGCGTCGTCAGCGCCTTCGGCCCGGGCATCGTCGGCCTCGTGCGCAGCCTGACCGGCGACTACACGATGGCGTTTGCGATGTGCGTGGTGCTCGATCTCGTGGCCGCGGGAATCGTGCTGTGGCGGCCGGGGAGACGGGCGAAGCTCGCAGCTTCGTAGCCCGGACGGAGCGAAGCGTAATCCGGGATGACCGACTGTGGGCCAACTGCGTCCCCAACATTCGGTGTCATCGCCCGACTTGATCGGGCGATCCAGTAGTTTACCGAGAGGCCGCGGCGTACTGGATTCCCCGCCTTCGCGGGGAATGACAGCGGGGAGGAGCGTAGACCTTACCCCAGCAACACTGCATCCGCGGCCGCGACCGACTCCGCGCTTTCCGTCACGGTGCGCTCCAGCGCGCCCGCCTGCACCGTGATGTTCTCGGCGAAGAAGCGCGCGAGCGAGACATAGCGCGGCGCATCGGCAAGGCCGTCGCCCTTCGCGGCGAGCGCCTCGGACGCCAGCAGGCAGCCGCCGAGCGTGGCGCCGAACTGCTGCAAGTACGGCGTTGCGCCGGCAAGCGCCTCGTTCGGCGCGGACGTGACGCGCTCGAGCAGCCATTTGCTGGTGCGCGTCAGCGCGTCCAGCGCTTCGCGCAGCTTTGCGCCCGTGGTGCCGAAAGCGGGATCGTTGGAGGCTTCGACCTGCTTGACGATGGCCGAGAGCTCGTCGAGCAGCGCCCACACCGCGGCGCCGCCATTGGCCGCGAGCTTTCGCGTGACGAGGTCGATCGCCTGGATGCCGTTGGTGCCCTCGTAGATCGCGGTGATGCGGGCGTCGCGATAGTGCTGCGCGGCGCCGGTCTCCTCGATGAAGCCCATGCCGCCATGCACCTGCACGCCGAGATAGGCGACCTCGTTGCCGATATCGGTGGAATAGCCCTTGGCCATCGGCGTCAGCAGCGCCGCGCGCGCGGCCGCGTCAGCGCGGACCTTTGGATCCTTGGCGCGGGTCGAAACGTCGATTGCGACCGCGGTCGCGTAGCAGATGGTGCGCGCAGCCGCGGTCTGCGCCCGCATCCGCATCAGCATGCGCTTGACGTCGGGGTGGACGAAGATCGCGTCCGAGCCGTCGCCCTTCTTGCCGACGGCGCGGCCCTGCTTGCGCTCCTGCGCATAGGACAAGGCCTGCTGATAGGCGCGATCGGCAACGCCGACGCCTTCGAGGCCGACGCCGAGGCGGGCCTGGTTCATCATCGTGAACATGCAGCGCATGCCCTGGTTCTCTTCGCCGACGAGGAAGCCGATCGCGCCGCCATGATCGCCCATGGTCATGGTGCAGGTGGGGGACGCGTGCATGCCGAGCTTGTGCTCGACGCCCGACGCATAGATGTCATTGCGCGCGCCGAGCGAGCCGTCGGCATTCACCATGAACTTCGGCACGAGGAACAGCGAGATCCCCTTGGTGCCGGCGGGCGCATCCGGAAGACGCGCGAGCACGAAATGCACGATGTTGTCGGTCATGTCGTGCTCGCCATAGGTGATGAAGATCTTCGTCCCCTTGATGCGATAGGTGCCGTCGGCTTGCTTCTCGGCGCGGGTGCGCAGCGCGCCGACGTCGGAGCCGGCCTGCGACTCGGTCAGCTGCATGGTTCCGGTCCATTCGCCGGAGACGAGCTTTTCGAGATAGATTTTCTTCAGCTCGTCGCTGCCATGCGCATCCAGTGCCTCGATCGCGGACGCCGTCAGCAACGGGCACAGGCCGAAGGCGATGTTGGCGGCGCTCCAGATCTCGGTGCAGGCGGCGTTGATCGCAACGGGCAGGCCCTGGCCGCCGAACGCTTCAGGCCCTGACACCGCGTTCCAGCCGCCCTCGGTCCAGCGCTTGTAGGCATCGGGCCAGCCTGGCGCGGTCGTGACTTTCCCCGCGTCCAGCTTGATGCCGTGCTCGTCGCCGACACGGTTGAGCGGCGCCAGCACGTCGGTTGCGAACTTGCCCGCTTCCTCCAGCACGGCGGCCGCGATGTCGGCGTCGAAATCGCCGTAATGGCCGGCTTCCACGGCGGCCTTCAGGCCAGCGCCGTGATTGAGCGACAGCAGCATGTCAGAGATCGGCGCGCGGTAGGTCATGGCTCACTCCCGTGGACAGATATTGGCGTCGTCTTCCCATGAAACGCAGGTGGTCTCAACTGCCTGGACGCCTGACGGCTCCGGCCCGGAACGGGTCTTCGCCCGGACGTATGATAGAGTGTGGTGCGCCCGGTCCCGGAAGCTGTGGTATTTTGCGCCTCCAGGCGGTTGAAATGCCGCGCCGCACCCTATAGACCGGCTGCGACCGAAGGGAATCTGCGGTAGCCAGTTCTTCCACCGACCCCGGGTCGCCTGTTGGGGCGTAGCCAAGCGGTAAGGCAGCGGATTTTGATTCCGCCATTCGGAGGTTCGATCCCTCCCGCCCCAGCCAGAGGTCCCAGTTCCCCTGAAATTGCTGCCGAAACCGGCCTGGCTGGGGCGCTGCCGCACAGCGCTGCGACACATCACTGCTGCACAGGGTGTCGCTGCAATGGCTTTCCACATCTTTCGCCGCCAGGCCGTCTACTATTGGCGGCACCGTACCCCTCGCGTGCTTGCCAAGGTGCTCGGCCGCCAGCATCTTTCCATGAGCCTGCAAACGACGAACCGCGCGGCGGCTCGCCGCCTGGTTACCCAGGTCAAGAAGCAGGTCGCCAAGCTGGACGCCGCGGGAACCGCAGTGCATCTGTCGTCGAGCATGCGGTCAGCGCGCGTTACGCTCGGCGCGGTAAGAGCAAGGAGGCCAGTGCCGCCACATCGAGATCGGCCAATGACGCAGGTCGATTCGATCTTGAACGGATGCATAGTGAGACAGCCAACGCGGACAGTAGAGAAACGGCAGCTGACGGGGCATCCCGACCCAAGGCGTCCCTGGCCGCAGCATCGAAGGCCGCATTGAACTGCCCCAGCCGTGCTCGCACTTCAGGATTCGCTGCCGCCTCGGCCAGAGCCGAACCAAACGCGATACCGACCACTTGCCCGGGACGACCGCCTCTGTAGCCCGCCGCCGCTGCTTCAAGGAATGCTGCTACCCGCAAGATTAACGGAGCACCTTCGTCCAGGCAGGAGAACCGCGCGCAGAGCTCCCCGTATTCGGTATCAAGGGCACGAAGAAACATGGCACGTTTGTCGCCGAAGGCGCTGTAAAGGCTCGGTCGCGCCAGTCCCGTCGCGCTTGCAAGATCGTCGAGCGACGTTCCGGAATAGCCTCGTTGCGCGAAGCAACGGCGAATCCTTACGAAAGTTGCGGTTGAATCGAAGCTGCGGGGCCGCCCTCGAGGCCGCGATGACTCCCGGCTCAAGGGCGGCGATCTGGATTCATGATCGGCTCTCGCCGTAACCATCATGCCAGCGTGGCGGTCGCGGCAGCCTCGATCAGCAGCTCGGCCGACCGCGCCGGCTCCGTCACCATCATCTGATGACCCGTCGCAATCTCGCGATAGGTCCATTCGCCACCGCGTTTGGCGACCTCGCCGTGCGCCGGGTAACCCATCACGGTGGTCAGCGGTTTGGTTGCTAGTACATAGGTCTTGCCTATTCCACCGTGCCCGCCGTTAGTGAATCGCACCGGCTCGAGCCAGGTACCGAGCGGATGCGGTGTCGAGCGACGACGGAACCAGTCTGCGTCATCCGGTACCGTCACCCCGACGACCTCTGGCCCCATCACCGGCACCCAAATGCCATCGGGTGAAAGCTGCCGGAAGGCGGCGCGCCTACGCTCGGCGCTTTCGCTGTCGATGCCGGGAATGTGAGAGGCAAAGTCGGCACCATCGCCCGGGACGGCGGCATCAAGATAGACAAGCCGCTTGATGCGTTGCTTGGCCCGATCGGCGACGGCCGTGACCACCATGCCGCCCCAGGAATGGCCGACCAGCGTCACGTTGTTGAGCTCCTCGGACTCAAGCAGGCCCAGCACATCGAGGATATGGGTTTCGAGCTTCGGCACCGGCTCGCGCAGATGCGCGCGCTCGCCGAGACCTGTCAGCGTCGGCGTGAATACGCGATGTCCCTTCTGCTCGAGCAGCGGGCGAACGCGATTCCAGCACCAGCCGCCGTGCCATGCACCATGCACGAGGACAAACGGAGTTTTGGAGGTCATGGATGATCCTTCTCGTGGATTAACAGCTACGATGATGGGCTCGGGGCAATCGGGGGAGCGGCATAGGCCTCCTCCTCACGGGCAAGCGCACGCGCCATGGCGGGAAGCTCGACGACGCGCGCGCGGTGCGCGGCAAGGCGATTCGGAAGGGGCGCTTTGATGAGACCTGCCCAACGAGTAAAGACGAACAGATAGAAGTCGATTGCGGAACGCTGCCGAAGGACCCAATCACCGGTTAGTTCCACATCGAGCTCGTCGAGCAACTTTTGCACGTGGCTGCGGGTCTCGGTCCGCAAGGCCTGCTGGGCTTCAGAGGCGAAACCGACAAACCGTTGCGGACGGAACAGTAACCGGAAGGCCGGGTGCACGGTGCCGCCCAAATATCCGATCCATTCTGACGCACGTATCTGCTCGTCCGAATCAATGGGAAGAAGCCCCGCTTGCGGGCGGAGGTCGTTCAGATATCGAAATATGGCGCCGTTCTCGCGAAAAATTCGCTCGCCAACGGTCAACACCGGCACTTGTCTTCGTGGATTCAATCGGCGGAACGCATCGTCGCCGGCTCCGTCCGGAGACATCCCGACAGGCGTCGCATCGAAGCGAAGTTCGGCCTCTTCCAATGCAGCCATCGAAGCGATGGCGCAGGAGTCCTTGCTGAAATAGAGAGTGACTTTGGTGTTCTGCATGGCGATCTATGCCTACTGAGAACACCGCTATCTGACCAGCTCATCGTTCCCACGGATACGATGAACAAAGATCATCATTTTGCGGCGGCAAGCTTGCGGGCCGAAAGATCGCCGCCTAGTCGCCGCGCCAACGCCTCCAACGGCAACGCACGTGGATTGCCGCGGCGCCAAACTGCCCAGAACTCGCGCTGCTGCCTGGGTATCAGGGGCACGACGGCGACGTCCGCGTGAGGCGGTACGGCTTGCGGCCATTGCGTGAGGATTCCGATGCCATGCYCTGCCCGGGCAAGTTCGAACATCGCCTCCGTTAACTGCACGCGCCAGAGCCGAGGCGGTTGTTCTCCCGTCAATGCGGCCGTCAACCGCTCCACATCGGAATCGCCAAGCTCGTGGATCAAAATCGTTTCGTTCTTGAGATCGCCCCATCGGATTCCCGGACGGGCCGCAGTGCGCACCGCATTCAGAGCGTGCGAAGCCCCGATCACGCCGACAACATCGAGCGTAAACAACGATCGACGCTCGAGTCTCTCGTCGAATTGGACGCGTGACGTCACGGCCAGATCGACCTCGTCATCAAGCACAGCCTGCAACTCGCGCTGTGTGCTACCCAGCGCAATCTGTACATCGATATCGGGCTGGTCGGCACCAAAGCGCGCGAGCGCACCGGAAAGCCATTGATAGTAAGTGAAACATCCGGCGGCTACCCGCAACGGAGACCGCTCCTCGCTCGGTTGCTTTACCGCGCGCTCGGTCTCGGCCAGGCGGCCCAACACGTCGGCAGCCGTTTCAAGCAACACCGCCCCGGCATGGGTCGGGACCATGCGCTTACCAACACGATCGAACAGTTTCGCGCCCAGGTCACGTTCAAGGTTAAGAAGCTGATGGCTCAGTGCGCTCTGCGAAAGATTGAGCGATGGAGCGGCGCGGGTCACGCTGCCCTCCCGTGCAATCGCCTGAATGAGCTTGAGGTGGCGAACCTCAAGCACCAGTCGAGATCCGGGATTTCCAGAACGTCCATTCGTGCCGCGGGTCTGGCTCATGCCCCTCTCATAGCCGAAGCCAGCAAGATCGACAATTTCGGCGGCCATCCCAATTACTCCGCGGCCATATGCCCCGCGCCGGGATGTGCCCAAGCCGCCCCGACCGCCTCATCCCCTATCCGAACCAATCCCGGCGAAATCACTTCGGCATAGATGCTGAAGCAACTACGGAGTTCCCGAATTATCGTCCGGATAATGGTCGGATCGCGATCGAGGTCCGGCAGAGCATGGGAGGTCATGACGCATCGCGGTGCTCGCGAAGTGATCCTGATACTGGCCGCGCCGATACGGAGCTCGTCTCCGATCCAGCCGTCTTCGACCAAGCCCTCGACCTGGTCGTTCGAGAGCAGAAAATTGGGGCGGAAGCGTCGGACGTCGAGATGAGCTTGCGGGGCGCGCTGCCGAAGCCAGCGCATGGAGCTTTCCGTCAGCACATTGATCGGAAATGCATCGAAGTAGGTGCCACGCGGCGCCACATATTGGGAAAGCTCTTTCAGGAGCTGGGGCCCGAAACCATCGAGATCAGGAAGAGGTTCGTCCGGCTCCAGCATGAAAAGGCGTCGCCACTCCGCGACAACATCTTTCGAAGCCTCGTCCTTGATCCGGTAATGGTCAGTCTCCTCGGCACCGAGCAGAGGCCATAGCGTCACTTCCCGGCCTATCGCTTGCGAAATCGCCGCGTGCACCTTTGGATCGTCCGACCGTACGCATTCCCCACTTGGCAGTGCAATCTCGACATGAGGAACCGCGCCGGCGCTGGTACCTTCGAGGTAGCGAGCAGCGCAAAGCAGAAGTTTGGGCAGGTGCTTGGCACCCCTGATCGTTTGAGTCTTTTCATCACGAACAGCCCAACCGCGATCGTAGGGGATGCCCTGTGCAGTGATGGCGGACGCCTCCAGCCGCTCGCCCTGCATCGATTTGACGGGATAGCGCCAGATCTCCTTGACCACGAACGTCATGCTGACCGCCCCTTCTCGAAGACAGGGATGTGCTGCACGGCGAGCGCCGCCCAGTCGATCGATCTTGCCCATTGCTCGACCGTACGCAGTTTGGAATGCAGCAGCCGGACCCTGGCCAAATCTGCGTTCCAACCTCCGGTAGCCGATGCGCGATTCCAGGTCAGCTGGGGCACGAGCGACGGGCCGATCTTGGTCTTTGCCGTGAGTCCGAAATCGGTCGTCCTGGCTACGAAAGCCGAAAAAGCCTCTATTGGAACTTCCTGGAAGGTCAGGTTCATGCCTGAAGCTGTCGCGATGGCTGCAGCAAGCTCATCCAGACGTCGCCGGTCGCTGGCGATCTCGAGCTCCAGTCCGGCGAACGCTGCAGGCCTTTGGAACGCAGCCGCCACGAGAGCTGCTTCGTCGTCGACAGCCAGGAGCTGGAAGGGGCGATCGCCGGGAAACGGAAAACTAACGGCGCCCGTCCTGAACATCCTCTGCAGTGGTCCCTCCATGGTGAAATTTTCCAGGAAGGTCACAGGTCGATAGATCGTCCACTGGAGTCCCGATCGCTTGAGCTC
>NZ_JBFUES010000045.1:0-16144 GCF_056403875.1 Bradyrhizobium sp. P2_E8 | reverse complement strand
GCGGCGCGGATCGTTGAAGACGATGTCGGCACCCGAGGACATCCGAAACAGCACGTGGTCATGGGTGGTGTCTTTGCCGCGCGGATAGTGAAATTCGCCAGGTGCGGCGTCATTGTCCGGCTTGATGACGCGAAACGAGCCCGACATGCCCAGATGCATCAGGAGCACGTCGCCGGAGGCCAGATCGGCCATGAGATATTTTGCGCGGCGGCCAAGGCCGGTGACGACCTGCCCCTGGAGCCGGGCCACGAAATCCGGCTGGAACGGAAAGCGCAAGTCCGGCCTGCGGGCCTCCGCGACGACGATTTTCGCACCCTCCATGACGGGCTGAAGGCCGCGGCGGACGGTCTCGACTTCGGGCAATTCAGGCATGGTTCAGGCATTCACCTTATGAGGGCGGTGTGATAGCGCCATTGCGGCGGGCACGCTATGGTCCGCCTCGTGGAGTAGAGTAATGGATCGGCCGGGCGAAACCACGCATTTTGGCTTCAGGGACGTTCCCCTGGGGGACAAGCAGACGCTGGTGAACGATGTGTTTCACAGCGTTGCGTCGCGCTATGACCTGATGAACGACCTGATGTCCGGTGGCCTGCACCGGGTCTGGAAGGACATCATGATCAACGCGCTGGATCCGCCGAGGGGCGACCGGCCGTTCGCGTTGCTCGACGTCRCCGGCGGCACCGGTGACATTTCGTTCCGCGCCGCCAAGGCGGGCGGCCCCGGCTTTCACGCCACGGTCTGCGACATCAATTCCGACATGCTTGCCGTGGGCCGCGAGCGCGCCGCCAAGCGCCATCTCGAGACCCAGGTCGATTTCGTCGAAGGCAATGCCGAAGCGCTCGCTTTTGCCGACCGCAGCTTCGACGCATATACGATCGCTTTCGGCATTCGCAACGTACCGCAGATCGACCTTGCGCTGCGCGAGGCCTATCGCGTGCTGAGGCCCGGCAGCCGCTTCCTGTGCCTGGAGTTCTCGACCGTCGAGATGCCCGGCCTCGACAAGCTCTATGACTTGTTCTCGTTCAAGGTGATCCCGCCGCTCGGCCGCATGATCACGGGCGATGCCGAATCCTACCAATATCTCGTCGAATCGATCCGCACGTTTCCCAAGCCCCACGCCTTCGCCGACATGATCCGCGACGCCGGCTTCGCCCGCGTGAACTGGCAGATATTGTCCGGCGGCATCGTCGCACTGCATTCGGGCTGGCGTTTGTGATTTCTGCCATCACCCACACTGCGCGCCTGATGCGCGCTGCGTTCGTGTTCGCGCGCGAGGGCGTGTTCGGCTCCGTCGATCCGAGCCTGGTGCCGCCGCCCGGGCAGCTCGCGCTGAAGCTTGCGCGCATCATCGAACGGCGCGGTCCAAAGCACGGACCGCGACTGTCGCGCGCGCTGACCCGGATGGGCCCGGCCTATCTCAAGCTCGGGCAGTTTCTGGCCACGCGCCCCGACGTCGTCGGCTTCATCATGGCGCGCGATCTGGAAAGTCTCCAGGATCGCCTGCCGCCGTTTTCGCAGGAAGAAGCGGAAGCAGCGATCGCGACCTCGCTGGAGCGCCCGCTGAAAGACGTGTTCACGAGCTTCGGCCCGGCGGTCGCCGCCGCCTCGATCGCACAGGTGCATCGCGGGGAAGTCCTGCGCGACGGCATTTCCAAGTCAGTCGCGGTCAAGGTGCTGCGGCCCAACGTCGCCTCGCGCTTCCGCCGCGATCTCTCCGATTTCTTCTTCGTCGCGTACAGGGCCGAAGCCTATTCGTCCGAGGCGCGGCGCCTGCGCCTCATCGAAGTCATCAACACCATGTCGCGCTCGGTCGCGATGGAGATGGATCTGCGGCTGGAAGCCGCGGCGCTGTCGGAGATGGCGGAGAACACCCGCGACGATCCTGATTTCCGCGTGCCGACCGTCGATTGGGACCGCACCACGCATAACGTGCTGACGATGGAGTGGATCGACGGCATCGCGCTGAACGATCACAAGCGCCTGGAAGAAGCCCAGGTCGATCTGCCCGATCTCGGCCGCAAGGTGATCCAGAGTTTTCTGCGCCACGCGCTGCGCGACGGTTTCTTCCATGCCGACATGCATCCGGGCAATTTGTTCCTGGACGATACCGGCCGCCTCGTCGCCGTCGATTTCGGCATCATGGGCCGGCTCGGGATGAAGGAGCGGCGTTTCCTCGCCGAAATCCTGCTCGGCTTCATCACGCGCGATTATCGCCGCGTCGCCGAGGTGCATTTCGAAGCGGGCTACGTGCCAGCGCACCACTCGGTCGAGAATTTCGCGCAAGCGATCCGCGCCATCGGCGAGCCGATCCACAACCGCACCGCCGAGGAGATCTCGATGGCGCGGCTGCTGACGCTGCTGCTCGAGGTCACCGGCCTGTTCGACATGACGACGCGGCCCGAGCTGATCCTGCTGCAGAAGACCATGGTGGTGGTCGAAGGCGTCGCGCGCGTCTTCGATCCCAGGCTCGACATCTGGAAGGTCGCCGACCCCGTGGTGCGTGAATGGATCGAGCGCAATCTCGGACCGATCGGCCGGGTGCAGGGCGCGATTTCCGGCGGCGGCGATCTTGCCCGCGTGCTGATGCGCCTGCCCGATATCGCGCAGCGCTCCGTCGCCGTGCTCGAGCAGCTCGAAACCATGACGCGGGAGGGTATCCGGCTGTCGCCGGAGAGCATCGCGGCGATGGGCCGCAGCGAAGGCCGCAAGAACCGCTGGCGCACCGTGGCGCTCTGGATCATCGCCGCGACCTTCATCGGGATCCTGATCGCCGTCCGGAATCTATGATTGCACTGCAATCATGTGAGTGATATCATCGCTATCATTCCGTGCTGGAGGGGCGTCATGGCAAGCCTGACCATCCGCAAGCTCGACGAGGGTGTCAAAACCTATCTGCGGCTGCGTTCGGCCAAGAACCACAGGTCCGTCGAGGAAGAGGTCCGGGTCATCCTGCGGGAGCTGATCGAGGGCCGTGAGGAGCCGCTGACGCCGTTTGCGGTGCCGCCGGCGGCATCCACCGCTCCGGTGTCTCAGCGCACCGGCGCCCTTCCCGAAGCCAGCGTCACCCTGATCATAGGCGGCGGGATCGCGGCCTTTAAATCGCTCGACCTGATCCGAAGGCTGAAGGAGCGGCGCATCGAGGTCCGCTGCGTGCTGACCAAGGCCGCGCAGCAATTCGTCACGCCGCTCTCGGTCAGCGCCCTCTCGCATGAGCGCGTCTATACCGACCTGTTCGATCCCCAGAGCGAGTTCGACGCCGGCCATATCCGCCTGGCACGTGACTGCGATTTGATCGTGGTCGCCCCCGCCACCGCCGACCTGATGGCCAAGATGTCGAACGGCCATGCCGACGACCTCGCCAGCGCCATCCTGCTCGCGACCAACCGCAAGGTGCTGCTGGCGCCGGCGATGAACCCGCTGATGTGGAACAACGCGGCGACGCGCCGCAACGTCACGCAGCTCCAGCGCGACGGCGTGGTGCTGATCGGGCCGAATTCCGGCGAGATGGCCGAAGCTGGCGAAGCCGGAATCGGCCGCATGTCCGAGGCAATCGAGATCGCCGCCGCCACCGAGCGCCTGCTGCGGCCGCCGGTGCCGCGCCCGCTTGCCGGCAAGCGCGTGCTGATCACTGCGGGCCCCACCCACGAGCCGATCGACCCGGTGCGCTACATCGCCAACCGCTCCTCCGGCAAGCAGGGCTTTGCCATCGCCGCTGCCGCGCAGGCCGCCGGCGCCGAGGTGATCCTGGTGAGCGGCCCGGTCGATCTTGGGGATCCCCAGGGCGTGACGGTGAAGCACGTGGAATCGGCGCGGCAGATGCTGGAGCAGGTGCAGGCGGCCCTTCCCGCCGACATCGCGATCTTCGCCGCCGCGGTCGCCGACTGGCGTGTCGCCAATGAAGGCGAGCAGAAGCTGAAGAAGACCTCGGCCGGCATGCCGCCGCTTCAACTGGTCGAGAACCCCGACATCCTCGCCACGATCTCGAAGCTGACCGACAAGCGCCCGCCGCTTGTGATCGGCTTCGCCGCCGAGACCGAGCACCTCATCGACAACGCCAAATCCAAGCTTGCCCGCAAGGGCTGCGACTGGATCGTCGCCAACGACGTCTCACCGGCGACCGGCGTGATGGGCGGCGACCGCAACACCGTGCATTTGATTAGTCGCAGGGATGGAGAGATTGCAGTTGATTCCTGGCCGGCGATGACCAAGGAACAGGTCGCCATCGAACTGGTCGCGCATGTTGCAAGGAGCGTGACCGACAAATCCCTGGAGTCCGCATCTTGAGCACGAAGGTCACCGTCGAACTGCAACAGCTCGCCCACGCCGAGGGCCTGCCACTGCCGGCCTATCAGACGGCGGAGGYCGCCGGCCTCGATCTCATGGCCGCGGTCCCGGACAGCGAGCCGCTGACGCTTGCATCCGGCCAACATGCGCTGGTGCCGACGGGACTTGCGATCGCGTTGCCGCCCGGGCACGAGGCGCAGGTGCGGCCGCGCTCGGGGCTCGCCGCCAAGCACGGCGTCACGGTGCTGAATTCGCCCGGAACCGTCGACGCGGACTACCGCGGCGAGATCAAGGTGATCCTGATCAACCACGGCGCCGCCCCCTTCGTGATCAAGCGCGGCGAGCGCATCGCGCAGATGGTGATCGCGCCGGTGGTGCAGGCCGCGCTGGTTCCCGTGGCGACATTGTCTGCGACCGATCGCGGCGCCGGCGGCTTCGGCTCGACCGGCCGCTAACACACGGCAACTTCAGCCGAATCACCGCAGAACCACGTGAACCGGGAACCGCGCACCCGGCATTTTTGTGGGACCGCCTTTGCGTTCACGATCTGGACTCTTACCGCTGGAGTCGCGGTGAGGGTATTGTCGTTTGATTCGCGCGCGACGGGGGTCGCCGCGCGCAAATTCGTGCGATCTTGGGGCAACTATGTCAGGCGTGATCGTGTCGATGCGTCGGACGCTGCTGTCGTGCACATCGCTCGTGCGCAACGGCTTGATCGGGAGCGCTCTCGCGGCGCTGCTGCCGGCTGCGCCGGCTGAGGCCGCCGACTTCGTCGACACACTCTCGGAATTGCTGGACTTCAACCGGCAGGAACTCGCGGTGCTCGCCACCGCGCTCGCGCTGCTCGGCTTCTCGGTGGTGGCCGCGATCCTGTTGATGCGCACGCGCGTGCGCACGGCGAAGAGCGAGGCGCGGCTGCGCGCGCGGATCGGGGAACTGCAACTCCAGGCCGATCGCTTCGGCGCGCTGCTGTTCGCCGAGCCGCAGATCCTGATCTCCTGGCCGGCCGGCGACAATCGCGCGCAGATTTCCGGCGACATCTCGATGGTGCTGCCGCGCGACTCTTCCCCGCAGCGCGTGCTCGCCTTCGGAACCTGGCTGCCGCCGGAACCCGCCCTTCAGATGGACCACGCCGTGGATGCGCTGCGCGACCGCGGTGACGGCTTCCAGCTGACGCTGACCACCGCGCATGGCCATACGCTGGAGGCCATCGGCCGCGCCATCGGCGGCCAGGCCATTGTCAGGATTCGCGAACTCTCGGGCCTGCGCCGCGATCTGGCCGAGACCAATCTGCGTTACAAGGCGCTCTCCGACGAGACCGAGATGCTGCGCGGCTTCGCTGCCGCAGCACCCTGGCCGATTTGGGCCAAGAGCGAGAACGGCGCGCTCACTTTCGCCAACCCGGCCTATGTCCGTGCGACCGAGGCTGCGAACTTCAGAGACGCCCAGGAGCGCAAGCTCGAGCTGCTCGACAGCGCCGACCGCAGCGCGATGGAACGGGGACTGAAGGACGCGGCCAATTTCACCTCCCGGCTGCCGATCGTGATCGGCGGCGAGCGGCGCATCTACGACGTGCGCGCCGTCAATGTCGGCAGCGGCAGTGTCGGCGTCGCGATCGACGCCAGCGAGGCGGATGCGCTGAGCTCGGCGCTGGTGCGGATGGCGGAGGCGCATCGCCGCACGCTCGACCAGCTCTCCTCCGGCGTCGCCGTGTTCGACGGCCAGCGGCGCCTCGCCTTCTACAACGATTCCTACCGCCGGCTGTGGGACCTCGACCGCTCGTTCCTCGACGCCGATCCCGATGATTCCAGCGTGCTGGACCAGCTCCGTGCCGCGCGAAAACTGCCGGAGCAGCCCGACTTCCGCGCCTGGAAGGCCAAGCTGCACGAGGCGTATCGTGCCGTCGAGGCCGCCAAGGACACGTGGTACCTGCCCGACGGCCGCGCCCTCTCCGTCGTCACCACGCCGAACCCGGAAGGCGGCGTCACCTATCTGTTCGACGACGTCACCGAGAGCCTCGAGCTCGCCCGCCGCTTCGACGGCATGATCCGCGTCCAGCGCGAGACGCTGGACAGCCTCGCCGAGGGCGTCGCGGTGTTCGGCAGCAACGGCAAGGCGCAGCTGTTCAACCCCGCCTTCGTCCGGATGTGGAAGCTGTCGAGCGACGCGATGCGCGACGAGCCGCACATCCAGACCGTCGAAGGCTGGTGCCATCAGCTGTTCGAYGACCCCGTGGTCTGGCGGCAGATCCGCGAGGCCGTCACCTCGATCGAGAGCCGCGCCGACGTGCCGCTGAAGCTGGAGCGCAAGGACGGCAGCGTGCTCGACGGCATGATCCGGCCGCTGCATGACGGCGCGACCATGCTGACGTTCCAGGACATCACCGACACCGAAAACGTCGAGCGCGCGCTGCGCGAGCGCAACGAGGCGCTGGAGACCGCCGACCAGATGAAGGTGGATTTCGTCCACCACGTCTCCTACGAGCTGCGCTCGCCGCTCACCACCATCATCGGTTTTGCGCATTTCCTCAGCGATCCATCGACCGGACCGCTGACGCCGAAGCAGGCCGAATATCTCGACTACGTCACCAAATCGACCAACGCGTTGCTGGCGCTGACCAACAACATCCTCGATCTCGCCACCATCGACGCCGGCGCGATGAAGCTGGAACTCGGCCCGGTCGACGTCAGCAAGGCCATCGAGCTCGCGGCCGAAGGCATCCAGGACCGGCTCGCCACCGACCGCATCCGCCTGAAGGTCGAGATCGCGCCCGATATCGGCAGCTTCATCGGCGACGAAAAGCGCGTGGTGCAGGTGCTCTATAACCTCCTCGCCAACGCCGTCGGGTTTTCTCCACAGGATTCCACCGTCGGCCTCAGCGCGCGGCGCACCGAGCACAGTGTGGTCTTCACTGTGACAGATTCCGGGCCTGGAATACCTGCCGACATGAAGGACAAGGTGTTCAACTGGTTCGAAAGCCGCTCGCAGGGGTCGCGTCACCGCGGCGCCGGGCTCGGCCTGTCGCTGGTGCGCTCCTTCGTCGAGCTGCATGGCGGCAAGGTGCGGGTGGATTCGATCGTGGGCAGGGGCACGGTCGTGATCTGCGACTTCCCGACCGACCGGGCGGCGCATCGCGACGCCGCCGAATGAGCGCGCCAACCACATTCTCCGTCGCGCTTCACAACGAGACGGCCACCGCGCAACTGATGGCCGATCTCGCGCTGCTGGTCGGCCCGGGCGACGTCATCACGCTCACCGGCGACCTCGGCGCCGGCAAGACCGCGGCCGCGCGCGCCATGATCCGCTACCTCGCCGCCGACGACGCGCTGGAAGTGCCGAGCCCGACCTTCACCCTGGTGCAGGGTTATGAGCTGCCGCCGTTCCCGGTCATGCATGCCGATCTCTACCGGGTCGAGGACGAGAGCGAGCTCGAGGAGATCGGGCTGTCGCCGCTGCCGGACGCCACGCTTGTCCTGATCGAATGGCCGGAGCGTGCGCCGTCGGCGATGCCCGCGGATCGCATCGACATCGCGCTCACGCATCGTCCGGCTCTCGGCTCGAATGCGCGCGCGGCCGACATCACCGGTTACGGCAAGGGCGCAGCCCAGGTCGCGCGTCTGAAGGCGCTGCGCGAATTCCTCGACGCATCCGGCTATCTCGACGCGACGCGGCGGCGCATGGCCGGCGACGCCTCGACCCGATCCTACGCGCGGCTGGTGCGCGACGACGAGATCGTCATCCTCATGAACTTCCCGCAGCGCCCCGACGGCGCGGCGCTCTACAACGGAAGATCCTACAGCGCCGCGGTGCATCTCGCCGAGAACGTCAAGCCCTTCGTCGCCATCGACGAAGGCCTGCGCGCACAAGGAATCTCCGCGCCCGCAATCCACCACTGCGATCTCGACCAGGGCTTCCTCATCACCGAGGATTTTGGCAGCGAAGGCGTGATTGAAGGCGACCCGCCGCGCCCGATCGCCGAGCGTTACGAGGCCGCGACCGATGTGCTGGCGGTGCTGCACGGCAAGACGCTGCCGGAGACGCTGCCGCTGGACGGGCAGACCTACGCCATTCCGGTCTTCGACACCGAGGCGATGCTGATCGAAATCGGATTGATGCCGGAGTGGTATCTGCCCGATCGCAACGCGCCGCTGAGCGAGGCGAAGCGCGCGGAATTCCTTGCGATGTGGCGCGAGCTGCTGAAGAAGCCGCTGGCCGCGCCGAAGACGTGGATCATCCGCGACTTTCACTCGCCCAATTTGATCTGGCTCGGGATGCGCACCGGCAGCGAACGCGTCGGCGTGATCGATTTCCAGGACACCGTGCTGGGGCCGCAATCCTACGACGTGGTGTCGCTGCTGCAGGACGCCCGCATCGACGTGCCCGAGAATCTCGAGCTGACGCTGTTGTCGCGCTACATCAAGGCGCGCCGCGCCGCCGATGCGAGCTTCGATCCAGCCGGTTTTGCCGAGCTCTACGCCATCATGTCGGCGCAGCGGAACACCCGCCTGCTCGGCACCTTTGCCCGGCTCAACCGCCGCGACGGCAAGCCGCATTATCTGCGCCACCAGCCGCGGATCTGGACCTATCTCCAGCGTTCGCTGGCACATCCCGCGCTCGCCCATTTGCGCGACTGGTATCTTGCCTCCGTCCCGCCGCCCCAAGGGCTGCCTGAAGGCTGATTCGGGCCCGATTTACCGGCTGTTAGCCAAGACGTCGGTATTCTGGCGGCGAGGCAGCCGGATACTTGCGGGGCTGGAGCGGGACAGATGGCGGTAAAGACGGACCAGCGCGGCAACAGCCGGGTTGTTTTCGAACGCGGGATTCCGGCCCAGATGATGGGGATCGACGGCACGTGGCGGCGCGACTGCACCATGGAAGACGTCTCCGAGAGCGGCGCCAAGCTGACCATCGACGGTTCGGTCGAAGGCCTGCATCTGAAGGAATTCTTTCTCCTGCTGTCGTCCACCGGACTCGCGTACCGGCGATGCGAGCTGGCCTGGGTCAATGGCGACCAGATCGGCGTCAATTTCCTCAAGCTCGGCGAGAAGAAGAAAAAGGCCCGTTCCGCAGCCGTCGGGGCGTAACGGCAACACCCGTCGTACAACCGTCACGGCGGGTGGTTAAGGCGGTTGAGATGCGGTGCGGCTGAATGAGGGCCGTGCTAGGATTGCTGCGAACGCGAATTCCAAGGGTAATTTCAGGGCGTAATTCCAAGGGTTCTGAGTCCACGAGGCTGAGAAAGACGAGTCTGAGAAGGCAAACGATGTCCGTCAAACCGACCAAAGCCATGGTGCTCGCCGCAGGGTTCGGCCTGCGCATGCGTCCTTTGACGGACAAGATGCCGAAGCCGATGGTGCCGGTGGCGGGCCAGCCCCTGCTCGACCACGTGCTCGACAAGCTCGGCCAAGCCGGCGTGACCGAGGCGGTGGTCAATGTGCACTACCTGCCGGACCAGATCATCGACCATGTCGCATCGCGCCAGCAACCGCGCGTCACCATCTCGGACGAACGCGACCAGGTGCTCGGCACCGGCGGCGGCGTGGTCAAGGCGTTGCCGCTACTCGGCAACGCGCCGTTCTTCCATGTCAATTCCGACACGCTGTGGATCGACGGCGTGCGCTCCAACCTGACGCGGCTCGCCGAAAACTTCGATCCCGCACGGATGGACATCCTGCTCTTGATGGCGCCGACGGCGACCAGCATCGGCTATAGCGGCCGCGGCGATTACGGCATGCTGCCCGACGGGGCCTTGCGCAAGCGCAAGGAGAAAGAGGTCGTTCCGTTCGTCTATGCCGGCGCGGCGATCCTGTCGCCCTCGATCTTCGCCGATGCGCCGCAGGGCGAGTTCTCGCTAACCAAGATGTTCGACCGCGCCAACGAGCAGGAGCGCCTGTTCGGCCTGCGCCTCGACGGCGTCTGGATGCATGTCGGCACGCCTGATGCGGTGCACGCCGCGGAAGAGGCGTTTCTGGAGAGCGTGGCGTAGAGTTCAGCCACTCGCAGCGCTGTCATGCCCCGCCACCGGGTCTCGCCTTCGGCGAGCCGGATGACAGGCTCCGGCGGGGCATCCAGGACGCCGCGGCTTCTCGGCTGAATCTCGACCGTCTCTGGAATGCTGGATCATCCGCCTTCGCGGATGATGACAGCGGGAAACAAGGCGCCAGAACCGTAGGATGGCGAACAGCGGGGACGAATTCACCTCCGCCCATGACCATTCGAGTCCGCCTCCCTATATTGCCTGATCCTTCGAATCAGGCAGCCGATGCGCGTTTTCAGTGTTCCCATCTCAGTTCCGTTCCTGCGCACGGTCGTCACGGCCCTGCTCGACGGCCGGCTGGTCGAGGGATTCGAGGCGCGCAAGGATCCGGCGCGGCTTGCGGACGCCACGCTCTACCTGCCGACCCGGCGCGCCATGCGCGTCGTGCGCGAGATCTTTCTCGACGAGATGAAGGCGGACGCCGTCGTGCTGCCGCGCATCGTCGCGCTCGGYGACATCGACGAGGACGAGCTCGCCTTCGCCGATGAAGGCGAGCAGTTCGCGAGCGCAACGCCGCTCGACATTCCGCCCCGGCTCGGCGAGCTCGAACGGCGGCTGACGCTGGCGCAGCTCGTCGCGGCCTGGGCGAAGGGCCCGGTGCTGTCACCGCTGGTGGTTGGCGGGCCAGCCTCGACGCTGGCTCTCGCCGGCGATCTCGCGCGCCTGATCGACGACATGGTGACGCGCGGCGTCGACTGGAGCGCGCTCGATGGCCTGGTGCCGGACCAGCTCGATCGCTACTGGCAGCACTCGCTCGAATTCCTGCGCATCGCACGCATCGCCTGGCCCGGCCATCTCGCCGAGATCAACCGGATCGAGCCCGCGGCGCGGCGCGACCTCCTGATCGCGGCGGAAGCGAGGCGCCTGACCGCGCATTCCCATGGACCCGTGATCGCGGCCGGCTCGACCGGCTCGATGCCGGCCACCGCGAAATTCCTGCATGCGGTCGCCTCGCTGCCGCATGGCGCGGTGGTGCTGCCGGGGCTCGACACCGATCTCGACGATGACGCCTGGCGAACCATCGGCGGCGTCCGCGATGCGCTCGGCAAGTTCGCGGAGCATCCGGCGTCGAACCATCCGCAATATGCCATGCACGYGCTGCTGGAGCGCTTCGGCATCAAGCGCGGTGACGTCGAGCTGCTTCATCCGCCTGCGGAAGGCGGTCGCGATCTGCTCGCGTCGGAATCGATGCGGCCCTCCGCCAAGACGGAAGTCTGGCACGACCGGCTGAAGCAGCCGGATGTCGCGGCAAAGATCGCCGGCGGCATGACGAGGCTCGCGGTCGTCGAGACGCCCAATCCTGAAATGGAAGCGCTGGCGATTGCGATCGCGATGCGCGAGGCGCGGCAGCTCGACAAATCGGCGGCGCTGGTCACGCCGGACCGCGCGCTGGCGCGGCGGGTGATGGCTGCGCTGACCCGATGGGATCTCGCCTTCGACGATTCCGGCGGCGACGTGCTGATGGAAACGTCCGCCGGCGTTTTTGCGCGCCTTGCGGCCGAAGCGGCGACCAAGGGATTGGAGCCGCCGACGCTGCTGGCGATGCTGAAGCATCCGCTGTGCCGGCTCGGCCGGCTGCCTGGCGCATGGAAGGCAGCAATCGAAGGTCTGGAGCTCGCCGTCCTGCGTGGCACGCGCCCGCCTGCGGGCACGGCCGGCCTGCTGCGTGAATTCAACCGCTTTCGCGAGGAACTGGCCAAGCTGTGGCGCAGCGAAGTCTCCGCGCTCCACAAGGCCGAGCCGCGCGCACGTCTCAAGGCGGAGGACCTCGATCGCATCCAGGCCCTGATCGATGCCTTGCGACAAGCCTTGGCGCCGATCGAGGGTCTCGCGTCATCAAAGCCATATGACTTCGCCGAGCTCGCGCATCGGCATCGCGAKATCATGATCGAGCTGTCGCGCGACGAACAGGGCATCCCGCTGGCCTTCGAGGAGCGCGAGGGCCTCGCGCTCGCCAGTGCCTTCGACGATCTCCTGCGCGGCGGAACGACCAGCGGATTGATGGTTCCGCAGCCAGATTACCCCGACGTTTTCCAGACCGCGTTCGGCGATCGCGCGGTGCGGCGACGTGACAGACCGGGGGCGCGGCTCCAGATTTACGGCCCGCTGGAATCGCGCCTGATGCAGGCCGACCGGATCATCGTCGGCGGCCTGATCGAGGGCGTCTGGCCGCCGGCGCCGCGCATCGATCCCTGGCTCAGCCGGCCGATGCGGCATGAGCTCGGCCTCGATCTGCCGGAGCGGCGCATCGGCCTCTCCGCCCACGATTTCGCGCAGCTGCTCGGCGGAGATGAGGTGATCCTCACCCATTCCGCCAAGGCCGGCGGCGCGCCGGCGGTGGCTTCGCGCTTCCTGCACCGGCTAGAGGCTGTTGCGGGCGACGATCGCTGGAAGGCGGCCATCCGCGCCGGCGAGAAATACGTGCAGGTTGCTGCTACGCTGGACCAGCCCGACGAGGTCAGGCCGATCAAGCAACCCGAACCGCGGCCACCGCGCGCGACACGGCCGCTGAAAATGTCGGTGACCGCGATCGAGGACTGGCTGCGCGATCCCTACACGATCTACGCCAAGCACATTTTGCGGCTCGATGCGCTCGATCCCGTCGACATGCCGCTGTCGGCCGCCGACCGCGGCTCGGCGATCCACGATGCGCTCGGCGAATTCACGGAGAGCTACGCCACGCGCCTGCCCGACGATCCTGCCCGCGTGCTGCGCGCGATCGGCGAAAAGTATTTCGCGCCGCTGATGGAGCGTCCTGAAGCGCGCGCGCTGTGGTGGCCACGATTCCAGCGCATCGCGCGCTGGTTTGGCGAATGGGAGACGGTACGGCGTGATGCGATCGAGTCGATCACCGCGGAGACGCGGGGCGAGATCTCGATCAGGCTCGACCACGACCGCAGCTTTCAGCTCTCCGCCCGCGCCGACCGCATCGAGCGGCGCCAGGGCGGCAGCTATGCCATCCTCGACTACAAGACCGGGCAGCCGCCGACCGGCAAGCAGGTGCGCATGGGCCTGTCGCCGCAGCTGACGCTGGAAGCGGCGATCCTGCGCGAGGGCGGATTCCCTGACATCGACGCAGGTTCGTCCGTTAGCCAGCTCGTCTATGTGCGCCTGAGCGGCAACAATCCGCCCGGCGAGGAGCGCATCCTCGAGCTCAAGTTCAAGCAAGGCGACGAACCGCAGCCGCCGGATATTGCTGCCGCTGAGGCCCGGGCCAAGCTTGAAGCGCTGATCCGCGCGTTCGAGGACGAGAACCAGGCCTACACCTCGCTGAACCTGCCGATGTGGTCCAACCGCTACGGCACCTATGACGACCTCGCCCGCATCAAGGAGTGGTCGGCGGCGGGCGGATTGGGGATCGAGGAATGGTGAAGGCGCCGCGTCCCATCCCCGATGAAGTGCGCGCGCGGCAGGCGCGCGCATCCGATCCGACYGCATCGGCCTTCGTGTCGGCCAATGCCGGCTCGGGCAAGACCCACGTGCTGGTGCAGCGCGTGATCCGCCTGCTGCTGTCCGGTGTTCCGCCGGAGAAGATCCTCTGCATCACCTTCACCAAAGCCGCCGCCGCCAACATGGCCGAGCGCGTCTTCACCACGCTCGGCCATTGGGTGACGCTGGACGATGATGCGCTCACGAAGGCCATTGTTGCAGTCGGCATCCCGCATCCCAATGCAAAGCTGCGGCGCGAAGCACGAAAACTGTTCGCCTGCGCGCTGGAGACGCCCGGCGGATTGAAGGTGCAGACCATCCACGCGCTGTGCACCCGCCTGCTCCAGCAGTTTCCATTCGAGGCCAACGTGCCGGCGCGCTTTTCTGTCATCGACGAGCGCGACCAGACCGACATGATGGAACGCGCCAATCTGAAGGTGCTGCTGGAGGCCGCACGCGACCCGGAGACGGTCACCGGCCGTGCGCTGCTGACCGCGATGGCCAGCGCCGCCGACGTCACCTTTAAAGAGGTCGTGCGCGAGGCCTGTCTGAGCCGCGATCATTTCATGGCCTGGACGGACGAGGCCGGCAACGCAGAAGCTGCCGCCGCGCAGATGGCGGCCGTGCTCGACGTTGACGCCGCCGATCGCATCGAGGACGTCGAGACGGAGATTCTCGACGGTCCGTTCCTGCCGCGATCGCGCTGGGACGACATCGCCTTTGCGCTGGAAGATGGCAGCAAGTCCGACAACGATCAGGCCAGCCGGCTCCGCGAGGCAAAAGCCTTTTCCGGCAGCGCGCAGGTCGATGCCTATCTCGGCGTCTTCCTCACCGACGAGAAGCTGCCGCGCAAGGCGGTGCTGACCAGGAAGTTTTGCGATCACAACCCCTCCGTCGCCCGCCTGTTCGAGAACGAGGCGCAGCGTATCTGTGGATTGATCGAGAAGCGCCGTGCGGTGACCATGCGTGATCGCACGGCGGCCCTGCTCCATATCGCGACCGCGGCGGCCGCGAACTATCGGCGCGAGAAGCAGGAGCGCGGGCTGCTCGACTACGACGATTTGATCGACAAGACGCTGGCGATGCTGAACCGCGTCTCATCGGGCTGGGTGCATTACAAGCTCGACCGCGGCGTCGACCACGTGCTGATCGACGAGGCCCAGGACACGAGCCCCCGGCAATGGGACATCGTCGCGCATATCATTTCGGAGTTCACCGCGGGCGAAGGCGCGCGCGAGGGGCTGAACCGCACCATCTTCGCCGTCGGCGACGAGAAGCAGTCGATCTTCTCGTTCCAGGGCGCCCAGCCCCGAGAATTCGACGCGCGCCGGCGCGAGCTGCACCGCAAGTTCACCGCCGCCGGGCTGAAATTCGATCCGGTCGCCTTCACCTATTCGTTCCGCTCGGGTGCCGCGATCCTGCACTCGGTCGATCACGTCTTCCGCGACCCCGCGATCTACAAGAGCATCCATTCGGTCGAGATCGGCCATCCCCTGCACAATGCGCTTGCCGATGCAGCTCCCAGCGTGATCGAGCTGTGGGATCTGGCTGAAGCCGACGATCGGCAGGACATCGAGGGCTGGCGCGCGCCGTTCGACGGCGTCGCCGTCACCAGCCCCGAGGTCAAGCTCGCCCGCCGCATCCAGGCCGAGATCAAGCGGCTGGTCGAAAGCGGCACGCTGACCGGACATGAAGGCGAACGCCGGCCGCTGCGCTACGGCGACATGCTGATCCTGGTCCGCCGCCGCGGCAACGCGTTCGACGCCGTGATCCAGGCGCTGAAGCACGCCAACGTGCCGGTCGCCGGCGCCGACCGGCTGAAGCTCACCGAGCACATCGGCATCATCGACCTGATGAACCTTGCGGACGCGCTGCTGCTGCCGCAGGACGATCTCGCGCTCGCGGTCGCGCTGAAGAGCCCGCTGTTCGGGCTCGATGACGACGATCTGTTTCAGCTTGCCCATGGCCGCAAGGGCTCGCTGCGCCGCGCGCTCGGCGAGCACGCATCGACGAGCGAGAAGTTCGCCACGGCACTGCGCCGGCTCGAGGCCTGCGAGACTCGCGCGCGCGAGGAGACGCCGTTCGCCTTCTACGCGTGGCTGCTCGGCGGCGACGGCGGCCGCGCGCGCATCCTGCGCAGGCTCGGCCATGAGGCCAATGACGCGCTCGACGAGTTCCTGGAGCTGGCGCTGAACTACGAGCGCAAAGCGCCGGCCTCGCTGCAAGGCTTCATGGCCTGGCTGCGCTCGGCCGACACCGAGGTGAAGCGCGACATGGAGATCTCGCGCGACGAGGTGCGGGTGATGACCGTGCACGGCGCCAAGGGCCTCGAGGCGTCCGTCGTGTTCATGGTCGACACGACATCGTCGCCTGCGGACTCGCAGCGGGTCCGGC
>NZ_JBFUES010000044.1:0-16168 GCF_056403875.1 Bradyrhizobium sp. P2_E8 | reverse complement strand
GCCATGAACCGCGCGAGCATCGGCGCAATAAGCTTGCCCGGATCGCTGATGGGTTGACCGGATTCACTTGCCACGGCTTTTGCGTAGGCAAGCAGATGTCGATGCACGGAAGCTGGCAATTCAATGCTGACCTTGACTAGTCTCTCGTCTGAAAGCGCCCCAAGCTTGAGCTTGGTCATTTCACCCTCTGTATTGCTCGAATACGAGATCGCGATTGACGATCACACGCACGGGAAATCTCGGACGGATGGTCAGCGTGGGCTGAATATTCAGACTGCGCCTGMCAACCTGCTGGCCGGTCTGGTTCACTGAGTCTCCTGCCCCGCGCCGCAGCGCCTGGATGATTGCACTGTCGTTGTCAGAGCCCGCGCCGAGTTCAGTGCCGACAGCTAGTAGGGTCGAAAGAGCTGCGGCCTTGAGCAGTTCGCCCCAATGATTATCGACCTCATCTTGCAGCCCAGAGTATCCCGCGGCATCAGCGCCCTGCTGGCGCTCCAGCACAATCGAGCGACCGTTTGGCATGATTAGCCGCATCCAAACCAACAGCACGCGGGATTGCCCGAAGGCGATCTGGCTGTCGTAAATGCCGATCAGACGCGCCCTTGTGGGATGAGCAGGAGGCGACCGGTTGGCGTGTCGTAAACGTTCTCCGTAACCTGCGCTGTGATCTGGCCTGGAAGGTCTGATCGGATTCCGGTGACCAGAGCGCCTGAAATGATAGTTCCAGCCTGCACGATATACGGTGAGGCCGACCTGGTGACGCGGTCAGGGCTTAGGGTGCGGCGTTCCACGGATGCGTTGACGAAGGCGCTTCCTGTCTTGACCGTTCTGCTCGTCGCTGTTGGCAGTCGAGATCGCCGGAGCATTGCGGTCGCTCCCCTGAGCCGCGGCAGCAGGCGAACGCACTTCTCTCCCATTGGTCGAAGCGAACAAATGGCTTACTCGGGCTGCTTCGGTTTCCTGATCCCGGCGTTGCTGTTCAGCATCTGGAGCCGTGCCGCCGATCGTTGGCGACAGGCCCTGTGCAGCAAGGATCGGCCGGCCAAGATGTCCAGGGAGCGGCGGATACCGACCTGCGGGATGGGCTTGCCGCGGAACACCTGAACCCGCGCGTCTTCATCTGAGGCCAGAAGCGCGTGTCTTCGGCGTCATCAAGCGCGAGTTGCGACGCCGATCCGCCATCGAGCCCATCATCGGGCACTTGAAGGCCCAAGGTCACATCGGCCGCTGCTATCTCAAAGGCCGCGCCGGAGACGCCGCCACGTCGTCCTCTCCGCGGCGGCCATTGCTTCCGCCGCATCCTCGTTTGGCTCAGAGCATTCTTGTGTCTGTTACTGTTCCCACTGGCTTACGCTTGCCGGTCCAGTCCCCCTCAATCGGGCTTCTCAATGGACGACACGACAAAACTTGTGACGCGATGCGATCGGCCAGACGTCGCGAGTACTGCGCAATCAATCACTGCTCGCCTGCTTCGGCCGGTTTGCAGCCTTCGGCGGACACACCCTTCACTCGCTTCGCATGCCAAAGCTTGGCAGATTAGGTCACCGCTGGATCTTCAGAACGAAATTTTGAGACCGCCGTTTCCATAGAAATTGTTGCCGCCCTGACGTGCGAAGGTTTTCGAGACGTTTGCTGTCACCGCGACATTATTCGTCACTGAAGCCACGACCCCCGCGGCCACTCGGCCGTAGACGTGTTGCGAAGTCCCGTTCGGAACGATCCAGCTATTGACGATGAGCGGAGCAGACGTCGCGCCAAACTGAATGATACGCCCGTTTCCGATCCAATCTTGATCGGCCGTTAGATTCAGATAAGGGTTTATCATGCTGCTGTTCATCAGGAACGGAAACCGGAATTGCGCGCCGACGCTTCCGATCAACGTTTCTGCTGTCTGTTGGCCGACATTCAACGTCAGAACTGGATCGCCGGCTTCTGTATAAGCGTTCGCCTTTGCCCGGGCATACGTTAGGCCGCCGATCGGGCCGATCTGTGTTCTGCCCGCATCAAATAGGTAGCCGACCTTGGCGGCGGCCACGAAGCTCATTCCATCGGGATTTGCGGTGATGGTATCGACCACACCGGGCCGGGTGTTGCGATAATTCTGCCAACCGACCGTAGCGAGCCCTTGCGCGAAGAAGTGCGCGTTGGTCCACGCGCCATACGCACCAAATTGATAAGAATTGGCCTCCGACGACCCAGCATTGTTGAAGAACCTGGCTTTGGGGTTGGAGTAGTCGAAGGCACCGCCGATGAAGGCGTTATTGCTAATTTGATATTCGGTCCCAATCGTACCGCCGACGCTGTCGAGATTAAAACCGTTGGAAGCAACCGTTCTCTGACGATCACTAATGCCACCATTTCCTTGCATGTAAAACGACCACGGCCTTACTGCCACTGGCATTGACGCCTTCGTGGACATCTGCGCATGAGCGTTCATCGTCGAAAAGGTAATCTCACGGAACATATCGAGTTTGCCGGACAGCGTGGAGGCGAAGCCCATCGCAGAAGACACGCCGATGTCCGCCTGCGCCGGCAGAGTAAGCGGCGCATTAAGCCGGTTAACGATGTATTCGCCCATGATCGTGAACCCCAGCGAGGTCAGATGCGTATCATCGAAATAGTACAGATATTGGTTCTGCAGCGCAGGGTTTCCAATACAGGCCAGTGGACAGACGCCGGCAGTTGCGACGCCATAGCGCTTTGGATTCGCCTTGACTAGGGTTTCCATCAAGTTGACGTCAATCATCTCGATCCGCACGCCGGAGCGAGCAATGGCAGCAAGTGCCACCTGCATTTGAGCGTTATAGCTTTGGCTATATGCCGTTGCAGTCGGCGCCGCCGCCGGGATCGTTGCGATTCCCGGGATATTTTGACCGACATCGTAAGTTGTGAAAACGAGATTGCGTGCCCCTGCGCCGACGAAAGCGTTAATACCCGCTAGTGTCTGGTTGACGCTCAACGTGGCAGCGGCGGGCACGCCCGCCGAGGTACCACCCGCCAGCGAGTAAACGACGGCGTCATTGAGTCCGATGCTCATTACCACAAGATCGGTTCCGGCAATTTTATTCCCAGAAGCGATGAAGCCCTGCCACTGCTGGGTAAAACCGGGAAGACTTGAACCTGGAAAGGGCGCATCATTGTCCGTTCCCGTCAACGCGCCGCCGATCGCATAATTATATTGCGGAATCCGTAGCAGGGCCGAGGTCGTATCGACAAAATTGGTGCCGCCGCTTAACCGGCCCGTCGGATACGGCGGGATAGTAATACCCATTATCCTGAACGCATTTCCGGTGTCTGCGTAGCTATCGCCGAAGGCTTGAATCGCTGTGAAGTTAGTTTGCGCGTTGACCTCGCCGATCAGCGATAGAACAGCGCCGGCGACAGCCAACACGCGAAGGAATCCTCGGCCTGCAATCGTTCTCATTCGTCCCCCCGGGCGCTTTATTGGACTTTTTATTAATCAAGCGCCGATAGCGTTAAGTAATGAGGTTCCTCATCGCAAGTTATGATACGTGACGATTGTGCTCACTATTCCTGAGGATAATGACCCGACTTAATTTGCTGCAAGCACTCGATGCAGCGCTGCCGAGCGAACCGTTGCGCGCGCGGTCGAGCCGAGCGCGCCCTCGGCGGTCAGGCGAGATTCTCCTATGCAAGAACTGTTCGGCATCCATGTCGGCTGTAGCTGCGATGGCTATTCGTTTGCCGAAGATTGTCGAATGCTGAGGGCTCGCATAGAGAAACGCACTGCCAGTCGCCGGTTCGAAAACGAGTTACTGTGATGCCTCGTTGCTTACGGCGCTGCTTGACCTATCGCGGAGGGCTGAAGTCGTCAAAACCCTCGACCTGAGCTACTTGCAGGCTATGCGTACAACGCCGCATTCACTTTCAGCGTCGCCGGAACGATTGCATCACGACGGCACGAAAAGCACGGCAGGCTGGGTCGGCGTCAGTTCTCTCGTGCCAAATGAGATGGAGCGGAGTCATCGGCGCCGGGGCATTTCCCTGCAGTGCTACTAGGCCGAACCGCTCCTTGAGGGCGTCGACCAGACTAAGAGGTAGCGTCGCCACCCAATCGGTCTCCGCCACCATCACCGCGGCCACGACAAAGCTGGGGACGACCAGCGCGATAGCGCGCTGGATCCCGAGACGCGCATAATCTTCGTCCAGGCGGCGATACCCGCGACCGGGCGCAACTTCAACATCGACATGCCGTAATGAACTCAACTGGGCCTTCGTCAGGCGCTTGCGAGCGAAGCCATGGCGACTTCTTGCTACCAGGACGCTGCGCTCTTCGTAGAGAGCGGAAGCGTGGACGCCCGTTGCGTCCTCATCGAACATTGCGATCGCGACGTCTATCTTGGCGCTTGCTACCCCGCCCCACGAAAGAAACGTGTCGATCCCCACGACCCTAAGTCTGGCGCAGGGCATTTCGTCCGCTAGAAGGCGGTTGAGCTTTGGAAGTCGTGAGACCTGACCCGCGTCAGCCAAGGCGAGAGTGAATTGTCTTGTTGTCGTCGCCGGGTCGAAGCTCTCATTGCGGACAGCCCGTTCGAGGTTCAGCAAGGCACTCCTGAGCACCGGTGCTAACGCTAGGGCGCGCGGCGTAGGAACGATCCCTCGGCCGTTTCGCACAACTAACGGATCGTCTAGTTCATGGCGAAGGCGAGCGAGCGCATTGCTGACCGCCGACGGCGTCACATTCAGCCGCTCGGCGGCGCGCGCAACGCCTCGCTCGGACAGAACGGCGTCGAGTGTCAGCAGCAAATTAAGGTCAAGTCGGGATAAGCTCACGAGCTGTGAGTATACCTATCACGAAACATAAATGGCAATGGCAATCGCCGCCGGATAGCGTATTGGCATTCAGCCTGAGGTACAAGGAGGCGCACTTGGCGGGCCTGTACTCTTGTCGAGTCCTCGAAGGACAGCTCCGAAACGGCGAGCAACATCGCGGAAGGTAGCATCTGCAGAGTCATCATGTACCGCTTGCTGATGGTGTGTTCCTCGTCGCTTCGGGAGGTCATGTTGGCCTCACGGAGGACGAGGCGGAAGCGGGTTTAGAGCCTGGCGAGGCGGCGCTCCCGAAGAGGCAATATGCTGCCGAGTTGGCCGAAACCATTTCCTGATAGCTGAGGGACCAGGGCGAACGTGTCGCCCCTATCACGATGAGTTCGAGGGTCTCGCCTTCGGCGAAAGAGTTGAGCTCCTCGACCTCCATCCCGAGAGCACCGAATTTGACAGCAAGCCTCTCGGCATCATTCGCCGTGAGGGACACCGCCCTAATTCGTCTGATCGCTCGCATACAGGGGCCAGGGAGGATGTCGCGCCATCTGTTTCCCAATCTGCGAGATATTCGGATCGTGGCGCAGTGTCATTTGCTGCTTCGCGAATGGGCGTCCATTCTCGATGATTGTTCGGGTGTATCGCCCAACAACGGAGGCAAATGGTAGTGCGAGTGCAGGCGCTTCGACGCTGGTCGGTTCTCCATCCTCGCCAACATCCAGCTATGATTTTGGATAGTGGTATGGACTGCGATTGCGCCGAAGCGATGGGTGACGAATGTGCCGGACCCTCTACCACGTTCGAGCGATCCTTCTGAGACGAGCGCGTCGACGGCTTTCGAATTGTCACGCGAGAAACTTGGTACGCCTCAGCGAGCTGCCGCTCCGGTAGGAGCACATCGCCCGAATTTACAGGCCCGTTGCCTGTCGCGTCACGCAATACCGCCTGTAGGCTCAGGTAAAGCGGCGAGCGAGCCTCTCGCGCAACGAACTTTCCCGCGGGCGGTAAATTCAGCGGCACCTTCCAGTCAGCGAGTCAACCCGATCGCGGGGTAAGGCGCGGATCCTCGACATTGGCGAAATCGCGGTGTCCCGGCCAGCTGCCTAACGCCGGCCTATGCGGCCGGAATCATCGCCGGCTCTTAAAAACGGCGCCTATTGTGATATTGACTATAGTTTGCTATATCAAATTGAAATCGTAAGGAGGCCGTACCGTGTCGGAATTTGCCTACAAGCGCAGCGTGGAAGTTCTTGGCTTAAGAATGGCCTACGTGGAGAAGGGCGCCGGCGACACCGTCGTCTTCCTTCATGGCAATCCCACCTCTTCCTACCTTTGGCGCAATATTATCCCCTATCTGGAGGGTTCGGCCCGCTGCATCGCGCCGGATCTCATCGGGATGGGGGACTCCGACGCGTTCCCGGATTCTGGCCCCAACTCCTATACGTTCGCCGAGCACAGCAAGTACCTTGATCGATTTCTGGAATCGATCGGAATCGACGGTCCTTTGACTCTCGTCGTCCACGATTGGGGTTCGGCACTAGGCTTCGACTGGGCACGGCGGCATCCTGACGCCGTTCGTGGAATCGCCTATATGGAGCCAATCGCTGCACCATGGCACTGGACGGATTTTCCCGAGCAGGCTCAAACCCTGTTCAAGGCGATTCGATCGCCGCAAGGAGAGCAACTCGTTCTCGATGAAAATCGGTTCATCGAGCAGAACTTGCCGCGGATGACTATGCGTCCGCTGTCGAATGCTGAAATGACGGAGTATCGGCGACCCTTCCTCGAACCCGGCGAAGCCCGTCGTCCGATGTTGACGTGGCCACGACAGCTGCCGATCGACGGAGACCCGGCTGATGTCGTCGCCATCGTGGAGGAAATTTCCAGGTGGCTATCGTCAAGCCCGATCCCCAAGCTCTTTATCGAATCCGAGCCGGGGACAGCTGCGCCGCGATTGCGCGCGCTCTACAAGAGCTGGCCGAACCAAACCGCAGTGACCGTGCGCGGTCTCCACTATCCGCAGGAGGATTCCCCACGCGAGATCGGTGAAGCTCTCGCCGCCTGGTATCGGAGGCTCGCATGAGTCACGCGGCAGCTCTTGTCACCGCTGCGATCGGCGGAGCGCTCGCGCTCATCGCATTCCTCGCCTTCGTCTCTCTGGTATTTGCCGCATTCGTCAAACCTCCCAAGAACGGGTTGCGAGCCAATCAGCAGCGCGCCCCGGCGCTGACGAGGCGCGTGGTCGTGTGCGCCGGTGATAGCCTCACCCACGCCAGCTTGAGCGGCGACTACGTAGCCCTCCTTCAGGAACGGTTTCCGGAGACGGTGTTCGTGAACGCCGGCCAGAATGGCGCGACATCCTTGGATCTGGTGAAACGGGTCGACGGCATTGCAGCGTGCAGTCCAAATGCGATCACACTCCTCATTGGTTGCAATGACGTCCTTCGCTCGAAAACGGATGCAGTCGCCACAACGCTGTCTGAAAACATTCAGAAGGCCATCGTCGAGCTTCGGGCGAGATCAAACGCTGCGATTGCGATTGCGTCCGTCGCGCCGCTCGGAGAGATGCACGGTGACACGTTGAACAGCCGCCTGGACGTCTGCAATGCCGCCATCCGTGAGCTGGCCGAACTAACTGGCGTGGCCTATTTGCCCACAAACGAAGCCCTGTGGCACGAGATCGCGCACAAACGTAGGGACGCAGCTGCACCGTTTCGTTTCCGCGTCAGCATGCTTTTCAAATCAGCAGTTCAGCGATTTTGGCGCCGCAAATCGTTCGACGAAATCGCCGCTGAAAACGGCTACGTGGTGATGAGCGATGGCGTGCACCTGAGCGAACGGGGAAGCAGAATCGTTGCCGGTGTTATTGGTGGCTGGCTTGACGGCGTGGCATAACTCGAGCGCGCACGAATGGCCTCGATATTTGTGCACCTAGCCACCTATATTCCGGTGAGCGGGTTGCTGCTGGTCGCCGCAATTACGCCTGGCCCGAACAATCTTATCGTGATGGAGCGAGCGAGCAAAGGCGGTTTGCGCGCGGCAGTCCGGCCGATCGTCGGTGTCGTCTGCGGCTCGCTATTGTTGCTCGCGCTCGGCTGGATCGGGATCGACCTCGTTCGGCGCAGCATCCCCCGCTYCGAGTTCTTTCTGGCTTCTCTGGGCGCCCTCTATCTGCTGTGGCTCGGAACGCAGCTCGCCCTTCGTTCGGAAGGCGGGAAACAGCTGTCGACGTTGCCGGGTGGCGTCGGCGGCGTCGCCCTGTTCCAGCTAGCCAACCCCAAAGCTTGGGTGCTCGTACTTACATCACTCGGCGCGATCTCCGCTACCGGCAATGTGGCTGTGCTCGCAGTCCTCATCACGATCATCTCGATCCTCTGCCTCGCTGTATGGGCGATACTCGGCGTCGGCCTTGCAGCTGCTCTCAAACATCCCCGCACGCGCACGCTTTTCGATCTCGCGATGGGGGCGTTGTTGATCTTGTCCGCCGCAGGAGTGCTCATCGATGGAATCCGCTGACCCGAGAGCGTTAGCTCGCCGAGCGGTAGTCGGAGTTCCCGCAACTTGCTCGAATGCGCCCGCACGCGGGCGGATTGATTGAACATTGAGATCGCGAACCTCTAGGCGAAAACAACTCCGGCTGAAGCCGCCGACATCTTCGGCTTGGGCGCTCCACCGTCTATCGGGAAATGCCTCGGCTGGGGATCAGCCGCCCAACATGAGCGTCTTTCAAGCAAGACGTCGTTGTCACCTCAGTACATTGAAACAGGTAAGATGCGGTTTTCGGAGGAATTGATGCATTACACACTTCATGCTGCGCCAGGCTCTTGCTCTTTTGCACCTCACATCGTCATGGAGGAGGTTGGAAGGCCCTATTCGCTGGCGTTGATGTCGCCAGGCCATCCCGAAGCTAAGACCGATGCATTTCACCGCTTAAACCCGAAAGGGCGAATCCCGGTTCTCATTGCCGACAATTTCACTCTCACTGAAGCGCCGGCAATCTTATTTCACCTGGGCCTGACGAATCCAGACGCGCGGCTCCTGGGAGCGGATGCAGAAAACATCATCCGTTCCATCGAATGGTTCAACTGGCTATCGAGTGCGGTCCACGCGGTCGCCGTCCGAATGATCTGGCGTCCCGACTTTTTCTTACCGGATCAATCGATCTACGAGCCCTTGGTTCATAAAGGAAAGGAGCACTTGGCTTCCGCGTTTGCGCTTATAGAATCCAAGTTGACGGACCGAGTTTGGGCCGTCGGAGAGTCCTATTCAATCGTTGACCCGTATTTGCTCGTATTCTACAGGTGGGGAAATCGTATGGCAGTTGACATGCGAAATACCTACCCCGCCTGGACCTCTCATGCACGTCGGTTGGAGGAGCGAGCGGCTGTGCAACGAGCCTTAACGCAAGAGGGAATATCCCTCTGGGAGTAGCTGTCGCGTTGCCGAATCCAAAAATTGGCAAGACCATCGTCCTACGCGGTCGTGCTTAAATGTCTGGTAGCGTTGTTTAGGGGAAACCAACGCTACGGCCTCCAGTCCGATAGGAATGCCGGTTCGACCCAGGCCACCGCACCACCTTCTCTGGTTCGCGCACATCGGCGCTAGGACGTTGATGGCGGGAAGTCGGATCGGCCCTTTGTAGGCGTTGGCGGAAAGCTCTCGCGAGATCAATGCTGTCTCCGGTCTTCGGGCGCGGTGGCACAAGTGCGCGACACAATCGCGGCTCGGCAAAGCCGAAATGTTCAGCCTCGTCGGGCAGCCGACGGCGCTTTCCCTTCATGGCGGGCGGGGTACTCGACGATCTGCAGCCCTCCGCATACGGACGTCGAAACGCGGGCGCGATCCTGCCCGCCGATCAAGCGCCAAACGTCACTGCACCATGCTCGTCGATCGTCCAATCTGGATTCCAGGCAATTTCCCACGCGTGGTCGTCAGGATCGGCGACGTAACCGCGGAAACCACCGTGCGCCGGAGCATCGGCAGGCCGAAGCACTCGGCCGCCTGCGTTTACGAGTTGCTGCATTACGGCGTCTACATCCTGCTTTACAAGAACATTGTGCGCGAGCGTAAATGTGCCGGGACTCAAAAGTCCGCCGCGGTTCATGTCTTCCTCAAGTGCCGCTTTGCTGAACGTGCCGAACACCAGGCCGTTCATCTGATAGAAGATGATTTCGTGATTCTCGAATATCGGGCTCCATCCAAAACCTTCGACATAAAATCGGCGGGACCGCGACAGATCGGCAATGCCGAGAGTGATGGCGGAAATCTGATGCTGCACTCTGCTTCACCTTTCTGTGAAATACGCCGATCGAGGTACTCGCGATGGCGCTGATCGACTCGTGATGTGAGAAATCTGGTCTCGATCAGAAGGACCCACGCCTTCGGCAGAGCGTCAGAGCTTCTTGCCCGGCTCAAGCGAAGGCCTTCATCGCCTGCGAGACGACGAACAGCCGAACAACGCCCTCTCCAGCATCGCTGCGTGGCTGCTGTTTCTCGCCATCCTCATCTCGTCTAATTTTGTTGATGAGCGTGATGACCCGTGTGGGACAACGATGGTTCATCCGCTTCCTCGGCCTGGCCCAGGCCTGCGGGATCGCCTCCGCTAAACGCTCCTTACCGTCGGCGTAGATGCGCTGCATCGTGTCGCCGAAGAGTCCCAGGCAAAAGGCCTCGCGGTATCCCTCCTCGACATCGAGCAGCGCGTCCATGAGCCTCCGGCTCGTATCCTGGCTCTCGTCGATCAGCAGGATTGGGAAGCGGGTCACTAGCAGCCGGCGCAAACCAGGCTTCGCGCCGAGAAAATCGGCGGTCATGGCGATGACCTCTGCGTGGTTCAAAGAGTCCCGCGTGCGGTTGTCGCCCGTCGGACTGTACCCGATCTGACGAGCCTCGGCCTAGCTCCGCAGCAGGCGACTCCAACCGCACAAGATCGCCAACTCGCCTTCCTCAACGCTGCCACAGACCGACGTACCGTGTCTCCAGACCGCGTCGCAGCGCCGGCATCGTCGAACATCCTGCAGGCCGGCGCGGTTATCTCGGCGGCGCTGATCACCGGCATCCGCTCCGATCTGCCAGGCCAGATCACCGCCCAGGTTACCGAAAATGTCTACGACAGCCCAACTGGCCGGATACTACTCGTGCCGCAGGGCACCCGATTGATCGGCCAATACGATAACGGCGTCGGCTTCGGGCAGCGCCGTGTGCTGCTGGTCTGGAACCGGCTTATCATGCCGACTGGCCGCTCTATCGTGCTCGAGCGGCAACCTGGCGCTGACTCGGAAGGCTATGCGGGACTCGAAGATGGAGTCGATTACCATTGGGGCGAACTGTTCAAGGCTGCTGCACTTTCGACTCTGCTGAGCGTTGGTGCCGAGGCGGGAACGTCTGGCCAGGACAGCGACGTTGTGCGGGCTCTCCGTCAAGGAGCCTCGAACAGTCTGAGCCAAACCGGCCAGCAGATCGTCGGCCGCCAGCTCGATATTGCGCCGACGCTAACGATCCGTCCAGGCTTCCCGGTCCGTGTGATCGTCACCCGCGATCTGGTGCTCGAACCTTACGGAGGCTGACATGAGCAAGCTAAAGCTTGGACCGATCACCGACGAAAAACCGGTGAAGGTCACTGTCGAGTTGCCGGCAGCACTTCATCGGGATCTGAAAGCGTATGCGGAGATTCTCGGTCGCGAACAGGGCCAAACAATCGCCGATCCCGTCAAGCTCATCGTGCCGATGGTGCAACGCTTCATGGCGACGGATCGAGGCTTTGCGAAGACGCGGCAGGCGAAGACCTAAGATCCCTGCCAGCACCCGCAGATGCTCCGCCTAGCCCGTTTCCGAGCAAGCCACTGCCCTTCTTCGAGAGCGACCTCGCCAGACTAAGGAGCCGCCGAAGCGCTGGGTTGTCGTTTCGCGGCGACCAAACCGCACAAAAGGGCAAGATCTCGTCGGCAAGCGGACGGTACGTAATGCCCGGAAATTGCGCCGCGACGGTCGCTTCGTTGGTTAGCGTCAATCCTTGGCCATTGGCGACTATGTTCATCAGCAAGTCGCGATAGACTGCCTGCTGTTGGATGCTCGGATGGTATCCTAATTCCGCGAGATGCTTCACCAGATAGTCTTGGATCTGTGGTCCCGGAGCGGCCTCGCTGACGACAAAGTGCCGATCTCGCAGATCGCCCCATCCGACTGCCGCCTGGTTGGCGAGACGGTCCCCTTCCGGCATCACGACATAAATGCGCTCATTCCATAGATGGACCATGTCGCAGTCGCTCGGTGGTGGCTGCCCGGTTAGAAAGGCGACATCGAGCCGGAGCTGCCGTATCGCCGGGATATGATCAGACGGTCCACCCTCTATGAAATCGAGCCGCACGCTCGCATGATTGGCTCCAAACTCTCGGATGAGTTCCGCAATGAAGCCGGATGCAAGTGAGGAAGACAGACCGATCCTTACGACACCATCCTCAGCTCGGCCCACAGCCCCAACGTCCTTCTCCGCATGATCGATCTGGTTGACCGCCCGCCGCGCACGCCGAACAAAGACTTCCCCCGCGTAAGTAAGTTGAACGCCACTCCGTAGACGGTCAAAGAGACTTGCGCCGATCAGATCTTCGAGATCGCGTATACGCCGACTAACCGCAGATTCCCGAATGCCAAGTGACATTGCGGCCCGACGAAAGCTTCCATGTTCCGCTGCGGCGATTACATAGTGCAAGTGGCGTAGCTCAATCCGCAACGGCCGATTCGCTCCTGATCCTTAAGGCTCCAACATTACCAAGCTGACCCACGGGACGACTTCCGCCAGCTTCGTCTCGGCTCGGATGCCCCTAACCAGCCCACTAGAGTTTTCACGACGTGTGCATCACCGTCCGCCAACGTCGGCGGTAAGACCAAGCGCAGCAGCCCCAGCGTGCGCAGCAATCCCATCTTGCGACGAGAGCACACCGGATACCCCGATGGCACCAACGAACTCCCCATCATGGGCGAGCGGAAGACCACCCTCGATTGGGGTGGCGCCAGGCAGTGTCATCATCACCAAGCGGCCTTCCGCCACAGCCTTCTCCAGCGCACCAGACGGCCGCTTGAATAGGATGGCGGTGCGCGCTTTTTCCGTTGCAATAACGGAGGAAGCTTTTTGGGTCCCGTCGAGGCGCTCCAAATACATCAAGTGTCCACCGTCGTCGACGACGGCGACAACAACAGGCCACCCGTTCCTCGTTGCCTCGGCCAGCGCGGCGGCGGCTACGCGTTTTGCGTCGTCGATCGACAGCATCGGTCTGTTCAGCATCTGGGCCTCAATTCAAGGTAATAGTATTGGCGGCCGATCCGCATGAGATAGACCACGCAAAATCACCGTGTGGCTCGCCATCCTTGAAAACGACGAGGATGTTTTCGGTTCGAATGCACGATACGTCCTCATGTGGCCGGCCACGCACGATAAGAAAATCGGCGAGGTAACCTTCACAAATACGGCCGATCTGCTTCTCCATCTGCATTGCCTTCGCGCCGTTGATAGTGCCACAAACAAGCGCTTCCTCTGGCGTGTAACCAAACCATTTGACGAAGTGCCCAAGATCTCGCGCGTTCGTGCCATGCGGCGTCCACGCAAAGCCGTAATCGCCTCCTATCAATACGCGAAGGCCCCGCCTTCTGAGTTCCTGATAGACGCGGGCGCAGTTCTCAACCTGCTCGGGCAGACCGGAGGCTGCGGCCTTTTCGGGCGTGATTCCCCAGGGGCCAGCCTCGTACAGCGTGTTGTGCAAAAGCCCGAAAGCGGGAGCGAGAAATACTCGATCCTTGTATTCTTCAAGCATATCGATGGTTGGTTCATCCACATATTCGCAATGATTGATGAAGTCGACGCCGTGCTTGAGGGACAGCGCAACGGATTCTGACGAGCGGGCATGCGACATTACCCGCTTGCCGTACGCATGAGCCGTAACCACCGCGGCCTCGATCTCAGCCTCCGTCATGATCGTTGCGGTTGAAGGGGCATTTGGCACTGTTTGATTGCCCGAAACGTTGAGCTTAATGATGTCGCAGCCTTCCCGGCACATCGTTCGGACGTAACGACGAACATCGTCGGCCCCATCGATCACCACAGCGACGGACTCCCGGTACATGTGCAGCAGCCGCTCGTCGCCCAAACCACCTGTTACGGTAATTTCCGGCGTTGCAGCCAGGAGGCGTGGACCGGGAATGCGGCCAGCATTGATCTCGTTGCGTACGGCAATGTCGAGCCGCGCCTTGGCCGAACTTGCTCCTACGCATGACGTGAAGCCGCCGAGCAATACACGGCGCGCATTGCRCATGGTTTGCAAGGTATGTTCCTCCACAGGAACGAAGCCATTGTCGACGATGTCGGCCTTCTCCAGGAACGATAGGTGGGAGTGGCCGTCGACGAGTCCGGGCAGCAAGGTTGCGCCGCCGCAGTCGATGATCGCTGCGTCTGTTTTGCGTTCCTTCTCAATAGCCTGAGCGACAGCCGAGATTCGGTTGCCCTCGACCAGGACCTCCCGCAGAGCGGCTGAACCGATCTCACCTGTCCAAACTGTGCAATTCGTAAAGACAGTCTTCCTGCCTGGCATGGTGACCCCCGTTCGATTTTGACCCTTGATTTGCACTGCACGGTGCAGTATCAGATTGCACTCGTGAGTGCAAGTCGCAATGCCGTCCGAAATCAAGCGACAACGGATTCCATCTCACAGGAGGAGTTAGAGAAATGAGCGATCAGATCACCGTCATCGCCTTCCCAACCGCACAATTGGGCAAGGAAGGAGAATTCGTCGAACGCTTCACGGCACTAATGGAAGCTACACGGCAAGAACCTGGCTGCCTCGACTTCCATTTCCATCGGCATGCGGACGCTCAAAACCGCTTCGTTGTTTACGAGAATTTCCTGGATCAGTCGGCCTTCGACGAACATCTGAATGCCGAGCATACGCAAGCCTTCATCCACTACCTCACCGAGAGCGGCGGTACGCTCACGTATGAATTTTGGACGATGCTGAGCCCAAGGCAGGACGGAGACGTCCGCGATTTGACTGCTGCCGAATGAGCAAGGATAGAAACATGAACTACTCATTTGCGGACAAGGTCGTCCTGGTTACGGGAGCTGGCGAAGGTATCGGGCGCGTCACTGCACTGGCTTTTGCGCAGGCGGGGGCTGAAGTCGTCCTGGCGGACAGAAATCAGGTGAGCGGCGAAACGGCGCTGAGCGATATTCGCCGTGCCGGAAGCACGAGCGCCTCCTTCGAGCTGTGCGATGTCTCCGACAAAGGCGATGTTGATCGACTATTCGCAACGATCCGTGAGCGCTACGGCCGCCTCGATGTTGCGATAAACAATGCCGGCGTCGAGGGCGAGTTGGACTCCATCGACCAGCAGCACACGTCGAATTTCGACCGTGTGATGAGCATCAACCTTCGTGGCACTTTCATGTGCCTACGCGAGGAAGTGCGGTTCATGAAATCACAAGGGTCCGGCGTGGTGATCAATATCGCCTCGATTGCCGGGCATGTGGGGTTCCCTGGCACCTCCGTCTACACGGCATCGAAACACGCCATTCTAGGACTGACGAAGGCAGTTGCGCTCGAGACCGCGCGTGACGGAATTCGGGTCTGCGCGATCAGCCCTGGCGCGGTCGACACAGACATGACGAACCGGTTCACCGGCCGCAAAGAGGAAAACAAGGAGGCGATGATAGCTGGCATTCCCCTAGGGCGGATGTGCGCTCCGGAGGAAATCGCGCGCGGCGCATTGTTCCTCGCCTCCGATGACGCCGCCCTTTTCGTCGGCCAGACGCTCAATCTCGACGGTGGCTGGGCTCACGTAAAGCCCTGAACGACATCGCAGCGCGCGAAACCGTCATCCGCGTAATCAAAAAAGATAAAACACCAGGGGGAACGACCATGAGCCAATCTGCTTCAATTGCCGCGGGCAACACACAGCCGTTCGATTTGGATTCGGCTGCACCACCAGCGCCAGTCCCAGCGACCGTACCTGAATATCTCGACAGCTTGCCGATCGGCAGGCCCCACGTGAGCATTTTCGCGGCAAGCGCCTTGGGCTTCATCTTCGACGCCTTCGAACTCGGGATCCTTGGGTTAGCTGGGCCGTCCATTGCCCAGGAATGGGGACTACGGCCCAGTGACCTCGCAATCCTGTTCAGTCTTACGGCCGCAGGCATGCTGATTGGCAGCTTTCTATTCGGAACGGCTTCTGACTATTTTGGCCGCCGGCCCTCCTTTCAACTCACAGTTCTGATTTTCGCGCTCGGCAGCGGATGCTCCTATTTCGCAAGCGACGCGACGCAGCTCGGTCTTTGCCGACTGATCACTGGAATAGGCATCGGCGGGTTCATTCCCGTCGACTACGCCATCATGTCCGAATT
>NZ_JBFUES010000043.1:0-16290 GCF_056403875.1 Bradyrhizobium sp. P2_E8 | reverse complement strand
GTGTGCGCTCCCGGCCGTTTCGCATCGGTAGGGGGACATTGATTTGCTTCGCGTGCTCAACCAGGCGCTCAATCATCTCGAAGAATGGCTGATCGCGACGCTCATTGCGGCCGCAACCGGCCTGATCTTCATCGCGGTCCTGCATCGCTACGGCGCGGGCGAGTCGATCGTCCTGTCGCGCTGGGCGGCCGCGCACGGGATGACGTGGCTGGCGACGCTGTCGATGACGGTGTTCACCTTCCTGTCCGAGCTCGACCTGTCATGGGCGCAGGAACTCTGCATCTACATGTTCATCTGGATGGCGAAGTTCGGCGCGGCCTATGGCGTGCGCACCGGCATCCATGTCGGCGTCGACCTGCTCGTCAACCGCCTGCCCGAACATTCGCGCAAGCACGTGATCCTGTTCGCGCTGCTCTGCGGCGCGCTGTTCACCGGCATGATCGCCGCCTTCGGCGCCTCCTTCGTGAAGGAGATGTTCCACACCGGGCAGCAGTCCAACGATCTGGAAGCGCCGATGTGGTTCGTCTATCTGGCGATCCCGCTCGGCTCCGGCCTGATGTGTTTCCGCTTCCTCCAGGTCTCATGGTTCTACTACTGGACCGGCGAGCTGCCGCACCACGACGAGACCCGTGTCGAAGGCGTGGAGGCCGACGTCTCGCCCGCGCTGCATCCGCAGCCCGCTGGCGCCGCGACCAAAGCCGCCGCGCGAAAAGTGTCGCCGCTCGGCGTCATCCTGATCCTGGCGCCGATCCTGATCTTCGCCATGTGCCTCGCCGAGAAGTTCGGCGTGGTGCTGCTGCCGCACTGGATGCGGGCCGCGACCGTCTTCGCGCTGCTGATCGCGCTGATGCTGACCGGCATCCCGGTCTCGATCGCGCTCGGCCTCACCGTGATGACGTTCCTGTTCACGCTGACCACGGTGCCGATCGAGGCGGTCTCGATGAAGCTCTTCACGGGCATCGAGGGCTTCGAGATCATGGCGATCCCGTTCTTCATCCTCGCCGGCAATTTCCTCACCCATGGCGGCGTCGCGCGCCGCATGATCAATTTCGCGACCTCGCTGATCGGCCACTGGCATGGCGGTCTTGGCCTCGCCGGCATCGTCGCCTGCGCGATGTTCGCGCTGGTCTGCGGCTCGAGCGTCGCGACCGTTGCCGCGATCGGCGCGATCGTACTGCCGGAGATGGTCCGGCATGGCTATCCCATGCATTTCGGCGCCGGCATCATCACGGTGGCGGGCTMGCTCGGCATCCTGATGCTGCCGTCGATTCCGAAGATCGTCTACGCTGTCTCGACCAATACCTCGATCGGCGCGCTTTTCGTCGCGGGCCTCTTGCCCGGCATCATGCTGACGACGATGCTCTGCATCGTCACCTGGTGGCTCGCGCGCAAGCGCGACTATCCGCGCCTGCCGAAGGCGAGCTGGGGCGAGACCGCCCGCACCTTCCGCGAGAGCATCTGGGGATTGATGCTGGTCGTCATCATCATCGGCGGCATCTACAGCGGCCTGTTCACCGCCACCGAGGCGGCCGCGATGGCCGCGGTCTACTCCTTCGTCATCGCGGTGTTCGTGTACAGGGCCATCGGGCTGAAAGACGTGCCGCGGGTGCTGCTCCGCGCCGCCAATACCAGCGCGATGCTGCTCTACATCGTCACCAACGCGGTGCTGTTCTCCTTCGTGCTCTCCAACGAGAACCTCCCGGCGACGCTCGCCGACTGGATCGCGGCGCAGAACCTCGGCTGGGTCGGCTTCCTGCTGGTGGTGAACATCCTCTTGCTGCTCGCCGGCAACTTCATGGAGCCGAACTCGATCATCCTGATCATGGCGCCGATCCTGGCACCGGCGGCCAAGAAGCTCGGCATCGACCTCGTGCATTTCGGCATCGTGATGGACGTCAACATGGAGGTCGGCCTCTGCCATCCGCCTGTCGGCCTCAACCTCTATGTCGCCTCGATGATCGCGCGAATGCGAATAACCGAGCTCGCGGTTGCGGTGCTGCCGTGGCTGATCACCATGCTCGGCTTCCTCGTCATCGTGACCTACTGGCCCGATTTGACGCTGTGGCTGCCGCGGGTGCTGGGGATGCATTAGCGAGGGTGGCGAATTCGGTGCACGCTCTCCCCCTGTGGGGGCGCCTGTGCTGCCTCCGCCAATGATGGCAATCGAGCGCGAGATGCGGTTAGATGCCGCGCGACAGGCCGGAGGAAACCGAAATGACTGAACTCAGCCGCGAACCGAAGGACGCAACACCGTCCGTCATCGCGCGGCAAACGGCGATGCTGAATGCGCTGCCGTTTTCCGACACGCGGGATTTCGACGATGCCGCGCGCGGCTTTCTCGGCACGATCGAGAATGCGGCGATCACCAACCCGCAGGGGCGCACGGTCTGGAGCCTCGAGCCCTACGGCTTTCTCTCCACTGAACAGGCGCCGCCCACGGTCAATCCCAGCCTGTGGCGGCAGTCGCGCCTCAACATGCAGCATGGGCTGTTCGAGGTGGTGCCAGGCGTCTACCAGGTGCGCGGGCTCGACATTGCCAACATGACGCTGATCGAGGGCGAGCGCAGCGTCATCGTCGTGGACACGCTGACCTCGATCGAAGGCGCGCGCGCCGCGCTCGATCTCTACTTCAGGTATCGCGGCACGAAGCCGGTGGCCGCCGTCATCTTCACCCATACCCACACCGATCATTGGGGCGGCGCGCGCGGCGTGCTGGAGGAGGACGCGCTCGCCACGGCCAGCGTGCCGATCATCGCGCCGAACCTGTTCATGGAGCATGCCGTCTCCGAGAACATCATCGCGGGGCCTGCAATGCTGCGGCGGGCGCAGTATCAGTTCGGCCCGTTCCTCGCCAAGGGCGTGCGCGGGCAGGTCGATTGCGGGCTCGGCAAGTCGATGGCGGCGGGCTCGGTCGCGCTGCTGCGTCCGACCGACCTGATCATGGCGACCGGCGACAGGCGCGTCATCGACGGCGTCGAGTTCGAATTCCAGATGGCGCCGAACAGCGAAGCGCCGGCGGAGATGCACTTCTTCATCCCGCGCTACAAGCTGCTGAACCTCGCGGAAAACTGCACCCACAATTTCCACAATCTGCTGCCGTTCCGCGGCGCCGACGTGCGCGATGCGCTGGCCTGGTCGAAGTACCTCGGCGAGGCCCTGCAGCTGTGGGACGGCAGGGCGGAGGCGATGTGCGGCCAGCATCACTGGCCGGTGTGGGGACGCGAGCGCATCGGCGCCATGATCCGGCAGCAGCGCGATCTCTACAAGTTCGCGCACGACCAGACCATCCGCCTGATGAACCATGGCCTCACCGCCGCCGAGATCGCCGAAACGATCCAGCTGCCGAAGAGCCTGGAGGGCGCCTGGCACGGCCGCGGCTATTACGGCCACATCCGGCACAATGTGAAGGCGATCTACCAGAAATATCTCGGCTGGTACGACGCCAACCCGGTCAATCTCGATCCGCTGCCGCCGGTGGCCTCGGGCAGGAAGTATGTCGAGTATATGGGCGGCGCCGACGCGATCCTCGCCCGTGCGCGGACGGATTTTGACAAGGGCGAATTCCGCTTCGTCGCGCAGGCGCTCGGCCATCTCGTCTTCGCCGAGCCTGACAATGCGGCGGCACGTAGCCTGCTGGCCGATACGCTGGAGCAGCTCGGCTATGCCGCCGAGAGCGCGACCTGGCGCAACGCCTATCTGTTCGGCGCCCAGGAATTGCGCCAGGGCATGCCGAAGGCCCCGCCGCGCCCGCCGATGCCGCGCGAGACACTGGCGGCGCTGCGCACCGGGCAGCTCTGGGACGTGCTCGGCATCCGCCTCAACGGCCCCAAGGCGGAAGGAAAGCAAATCGTGCTGAACTGGCGTTTTTCGGATACTGGCGAGACGTTCGTGCTCAACCTGGAGAATTCTGCGCTGACCTATAGCGAGGGCGTGCAGGCGGAAAACGCCGATGCGAGCTTCACGCTCGCGCGCGCGACGCTCGACGAGGTCATCGCGAAGCYCACGAGCTTTCCGGAGGCGGTCGCCGCCGGCAAGATCACGCTGTCAGGCAATCCGATGAAGCTCGCCGAGCTGATGGGCCTGATGGACGAATTCCCGCGCATGTTCGAGATCGTGGAGCCGAAGCGGGCGGTGGTGGGGTAGGGAGCTCCGCCGCGGCACCCCTCAACCGTAGTCCCGGCGAAGGCCGGGACCCATAATCCCGCAAGGTAGTTGTGAATAAAGACTGGTCACTCCGAGTCTTCGTCAAACAGCTTCCTGTGGTTATGGGTCCCGGCCTTCGCCGGGACGACATCTGATATTTGTCAGCTACTCCGCGCTGCTCACCAGCTTGATCCGCGGCGCCTTCGCTTCGGTCAGGCTGCGATAGGCGGCGAGATAGTCCAGTGCCATTCGCCGTGCCGTGAACCGCTTCTCGAACTGCTTGCGGATCGCCGCGCGGTCCAATTGCGGAAGGCGTTTGATGACGCCGGCGGCGCTGATGACGTCCTCGACCACGAAGCCGGTGAGGCCTTCATCGATGATCTCCGGCACCGAGCCGCGGTTGAAGGCGACGACCGGCGTTCCGCAGGCCATGGCTTCGATCATCACGAGGCCGAAGGGCTCGGGCCAGTCGATCGGCAGCAGAAGTCCCAGCGCACCGCTCAAGAAATCCGACTTCTCGTGATCGCTGATCTCGCCGATGAAGTCCACCAGCGGATTGTTCTCGATCATCGGCCGGATCAGCTCGTCGTAATAATCCTGGTCGGCGCGGTCGACCTTGGCCGCGATCTTCAGCGGGATGCCGCAATGGGTCGCGATCTTGATGGCGCGGTCGACGCCCTTTTCAGGCGCGATGCGGCCGAGCACGGCGAGATATTCCTGCTTGGTCTGCTTCGGCGTCAGCAAGTTCTCCGGCAGGCCGTGATGGATCGTCGTCACCCAGTTCGCCTGCGGCACCGGCCGCCGCTGGGCATTCGAGATCGAGATCACCGGCATCTTGGAGAAGATGTTGAACACCGGCTGGTGCTCCGGCAGGTCGAGCCGGCCGTGCAACGTGGTCACGAACGGTGTCGGCTGCCGGTGGAACAGCGACCACGGATAATAATCGAGATGGAAGTGGAGGAAGTCGAACTCCTCGTCGTCACATTTCTGCCGCACACGCTCCAGCAGCACCATGTGCAGGGCGTTGGGGTCGCGCACGGAACCGTCGAGGCGAAGCGCGCGCGGCCAGAGGGCGTCCAGCTTCGCCGACGTCTGCGAGTCGCCACTGGCGAACAGCGTCACGTCATGTCCCAGGGCCACCAGCTCTTCCGTCAACCAATGCACCACCCGCTCGGTGCCGCCATACAGCTTGGGTGGAACAGCCTCCGTCAACGGAGCTACCTGCGCGATGCGCATCTCACCTTCTCCTCTGCGATCATGAACGTTGAAAAACCCCCAGCCTGTGCGGCACCGGCTATGCCAGGGAAGGGAACGTTCCCGCACTTGCGAAGTTCCTCTCAACAAACGTTACATATTCGACACGTCGCGCGTCTTGTCTCGATGCTGCCATCTCCTCTTCGCAGATCGTCCGCATCCGCATGTCGTGATCGTCTGGCCCGGAACCGGGACGAAGCGGTCGATGTTCAGTCGGCTGGTAGAAAAAACTGTAATCATCACTACGGGGCGACAGCCACATGGATCATCTTTCTGGATACGCGCGCAGACCATTTGCCTTTGTATTGCGCTATCTTCGGCGACGGCTTGCCTCCCACCTGGTGATCCTGACCGCTGTTGTTGCAGCCGTTGCCTGCTCCGTGGGCACGCAGTATGGCGTCAAATCGCTGGTCGACAGTCTGTCGGCGGGAACCGCGCATGGCGGCAGCGTATGGCTGGCATTCATTCTGCTCATGTCGCTGATCGCCGCCGACAACTTCCTGTGGCGGATCGCGAGCTGGACGGCGAGCTTTACCTTCGTCCGCGTCACCGGCGATTTGCGCCGCGACATCTTTCGCCACCTGACCGGACACGCGCCGAGTTACTTCTCCGACCGTATGCCTGGCATGCTGACCAGCCGGATCACGGCAACATCGAACGCGGTGTTCACGGTCGAGAACATGTTCGTCTGGAACGTGCTGCCGCCATGCATTGCCACAATTGCGGCAATCCTGCTGATTGGAACCGTCAGCCCCTACATGGCGCTCGGCCTGATCGTGGTCGCGGGCGGCATGGTGATCGCGATGTTCCATCTGGCCGCGGCCGGCAAGCCGCTGCATGACGACTTCGCCGACAAGGCGGCGGTCGTCGACGGCGAGATGATCGACGTCATCAGCAACATGCCGCTGGTCCGCGCTTTCTGCGGCATCAGCCACGAGCATGAGCGGTTCGATGCGACCGTGAACCGGGAACTCACCGCGCGCGGCCGCAGCCTGCGCTATCTGGAGAAGCTGCGGCTCACGCATGCCGGCGTGACTGTCGTGCTCACCATTGCGCTGATGGCCTGGGCGATCACGCTCTGGCAGGACGGTCAGGCGACCACCGGCGACGTCGTGCTGGTTTGCACTCTCGGCCTGTCCATTCTCAACGCCACGCGCGATCTCGCAGTTGCGCTGGTCGACGTCACCCAGCACGTCGCGCGGCTGACCGAGGCGATCGCCACGCTGCTGGTGCCGCACGAATTGCGCGATCACCCCGAGGCCGAGCCGCTGGTCAGGAGCGGCGCCGCGATCGCGTTCAACAACGTCACCTTCGGCTATCCCGGCGGCGAGAAGATCTTCGAGCGGTTCAGCCTGCGGCTCCAGCCCGGCCAGCGCGTCGGCCTGGTGGGCCAGTCCGGCGGCGGCAAATCGACGCTGTTCACGCTGCTGCAGCGCTTCTACGACGTCGACGAAGGCAGCGTCACCGTCGACGGCCAGGACATCGCGATGGTGACCCAGCTCAGCCTGCGTGAGGCGATCTCCGTGGTGCCGCAAGACATTTCCTTGTTCCACCGCTCCATTCGTGAGAACATCCGCTACGGCCGGCCGAACGCGACCGACGACGAGGTGCTGCGCGCGGCGATCGCGGCGCGCTGCGATTTCATCGATAGCCTGCCGGACGGCCTCGACACCATGGTCGGCGACCGCGGTGTCAAGATGTCCGGCGGCCAGCGCCAGCGCATCGCGATTGCACGCGCCTTCCTGAAGGACGCGCCGATCCTGCTGCTGGACGAGGCCACCGCGGCGCTCGACAGCGAGTCCGAGGAGGCGATCCGCGAGGCACTGATGCGCCTGATGCGCGGCCGGACCGTGATCGCGATCGCGCATCGCCTCGCGACGCTGCGCAATTTCGATCGCGTGGTGGTGCTGAAGGCCGGCAAGATCATCGAGGACGGTGCGCCCGATCGCCTGATGCAGGGTCACGGACCCTATCGTGAACTGGTGACGCAGGAGATGAGCCGGCTCGCGAAGTTCGCCGCGTAAACCGACAGTCGCGTTCGCGTTGGTTGCGTTTCGAAACAGGCGCAGGGGAGCAGCTTATGCCAGCCGAAGTCGTCACCAAGTTCGTCTCCGTGGCGCGGACCGTGGAGCAGGTCGCGGAGCAGCCGTTCTACATCCCGATGACGGGGCCGTCGGCGCGGCCGCGGCGCTCGCTCAAGCATGACGATACCTTCATCGTGCTCGACAGCCACGGCGACATCGGTGCATCGGCCGGCGGCCCGGACGGCCTGTTTCACCATGACACGCGCTACCTCGCGCGGCTGGAGCTCGTGCTCGACGATCTCCAGCCCCTGCTGCTCGGCTCCAACCTGCGCGACGACAATTCGGCGCTGACCGTGGACCTCACCAACCCCGACATCTACCGTCAGGGTAGCCTCGTGCTGCAAAAGGACCTGCTGCACATCGTGCGCACGATCTTCCTGTGGCGCGGCACCGCCTATCAGCGCATCGGCGTGCAGAACCATGGCGACCGGCGCGCCAGCTTCGAGCTGACGCTGCTGTTCGACAATGATTTTGCCGATCTGTTCGAGGTCCGCGGCGAGCGGCGCCCGCACCGCGGGACCGGCGCCAGCCGCCTGCTCGGGCCGACCGACGTCCTGTTCGAATATCGCGGCCTCGACGATGTCGAGCGCACAACCGGCCTGCATTTCGACCCGCGTCCGACGCGGCTGTCCGTCAACGCCGCCACCTGGCAGCTCGAGCTGGATCCGCACGAGTCGAAATCGCTGTTCGTGGCCGCGTCCTGCAACCGGCCGGTGGCGGAGAAGCCGGCGCGCTTTTTCAGGGGCCTATTGGCCCACCGCCGCGAGATGCGCCAGTCGACCATGGGCGCGGCCAGCATCGAGACCTCCAACAACATCTTCAACGAGGTGCTGTGCCAGGCCATGGCCGACCTCAACATGCTGATGACGGAGACGCCGCAGGGCCGTTATCCCTATGCCGGTATTCCCTGGTACTCGACGACCTTCGGCCGCGACGGGCTGATCACCGCGCTCCAGATGCTCTGGGTCGACCCGCGGGTCGCCAAGGGCGTGCTGCGGCGGCTGGCGCATTTCCAGGCGAAGGCGATCGATCCGCTCGCCGATGCCGCGCCCGGAAAGATCCTGCACGAGATGCGCGGCGGCGAGATGGCGGCGCTGCGCGAGGTGCCGTTCTCGCAATATTACGGCAGCGTGGATTCCACGGCCTTGTTCGTGCTGCTCGCCGGAAGCTATTTCGAGCGCACCGGCGACGAGGCCACGTTGATCGAGCTGTGGCCCGCGATCGAGGCGGGGCTTGCCTGGATCGACGGCCCCGGTGATCCCGATCAGGACGGGTTCGTCGAATACCAGCGCGCGACGGAGAAGGGGCTGGCCAATCAGGGCTGGAAGGATTCCTACGACGCGATCTTCCATGCCGACGGCCGGCTCGCCGAGGGCAATATCGCGCTCGCGGAAGTCCAGGGTTACGTCTATGCGGCCAAGCAGCTTGCTGCGCGTTGCGCGCTGCGGCTCGGCAAGCCGGAGCGCGTGCGCAAGCTCGAGGCCGAGGCCAAGGCGCTGGCCGAACGTTTCGAGCAGGCATTCTGGTGCGAGGAGCTCGGCACCTACGCGCTTGCCCTCGACGGCAAGAAGCGGCCCTGCAAGGTGCGGACCTCGAATGCCGGGCAGATCCTGTTCAGCGGCATGATCCGCGAGGACCGCGCCCGTCTCGTCGCCGCCGACCTGATGCGGCCGCATTTCTTCTCGGGCTGGGGCATCCGCACGGTCGCGCAGGGCGAGGTGCGTTACAACCCGATGTCCTATCATGACGGCTCGATCTGGCCCCACGACAACGCGCTGATCGCGCTGGGGCTGGCGCGCTACGGCCTCAAGCATTCGGTGGCGCATGTCTTCAAGGGGCTGTTCGACGCCGCGACCTACATGGATCTGCGGCGGCTGCCCGAATTGTTCTGCGGCTTCCGGCGCGAGAAGCGGCGCGGCCCGACGCTCTATCCGGTCGCCTGCGCGCCGCAGGCCTGGGCCAGCGCGACGCCGTTCACGCTGCTGGAGGCGGCGCTGGGCATCGAGTTCGACGTGGCGCGCGGCGAGATCCGCCTGCGCAATCCGCATCTGCCGGCGTTTCTGAACGAGGTCATCCTGCACGATCTGCGCCTGGGCGAATCCAGCGTGGACCTGCGCGTCAGCCGCCACGGCGACGACGTGGCGCTGGAGGTGTTGCGCACGCGCGGCCAGATCCAGGTGTCGATCGTGCTGGCGCACTGACGCCGCGCCGGGAGGAGGGTTCATGCGTACCGCCGGATGGTTGGTCTTGAGCGTCGCGATCGTCGCGGGATGGACGGTCGCGGTATCGCGTGCCGCGGAGGAACAGCCCGCGCCCCCGAGTACGCCCCCGAGCGAAGCGAACGCGCCGGCGACGGCACAGCCGCCGGCCTCGGCGGTGCAGGTCACGCCGAAGGATGCCGCACCGCCGCCATCGGTGACCATCATCGGCGCGAGCGATGCGCACGGTGTGCTCGGCCGCGACGTGCTCAGCGCGGCGAACGAGGACATGGGCCGCATCGTCGACGTCATCGTCGACCGGAGCGGGCATGTGCGTGCCGCCGTGATCGATTTCGGCGGCTTCCTCGGCGTCGGCAGCCGCAAGATCGTGGTGGACTGGAACGCGATGCGGTTCGGCAAGATCGCCAACAAGAAGGACAGCATCACGCTGGAATTGACCAAGGCGCAGGTCGCGGCCGCGCCGGAATACAAGGAAGACACGCCGATGGTGGTGCTCGGCGCATCCGGGAGCCTGCAACCGCTACAAGCGATTCAGTGAGGGGCGGGGAGGGATGGCCGCCGGTGCTGTTGTCGAGAAAGCCGAACCATGCAGCCGAGGATCGCGCCGGCCGCGTTGAGCAGGACAACCTTGCCGCGCCGTCGGCCGCAGGTATTCCGGCGCCGTCGCGCCGGAGCCTGCGTGGCCTCGACTGGTTCATCTTCTTCCTCGCCGACGTGCAGACCGGCTTCGGCCCCTTCATCGCGGTCTATCTGACGACGGAGAAATGGACGCAGGGCCAGATCGGCCTAGTGCTGTCGATCGGCGGCATCGTCGCCCTGATCGGGCAGATGCCGGGCGGGGCGATCATCGACGCGGCAAAATCCGAGCGGCTGGTCGCCGCCCTTGCCATCGCGACCATCGGCTTTTGCGCGCTCGCCTATGCCGCCATGCCGATCTTCCCCGTGGTCGTGGCCGCCGCGACGCTGCATGCGGCGGCAAGCTGCGTGCTGGGCCCGGCGATCGCCGCGATCAGCCTCGGCCTCGTCGGCCCGCTCGCGATCGGTGAGCGGCTCGGCCGCAACGCGCGGTTTGCCTCCCTCGGCAATGGCGTTGCTGCCGCCGTGATGGGCACGGCCGGCTATCTGCTGTCGAGCCGTTCGGTCTTCCTCGTCACGTTCCTGCTCGCGATCCCCACCCTGATCGCGCTGTCGCGCATCCGCGAGGAGGAGGTGGACATCGCGCGCTGCCACGGCGAGATGCCGCGCGAGGCGCAGGATCGCGGCGACACCAATGTCTGGCACCTGGTTCGGCAGCGGCCGCTGATCGTCTTCGCGCTCAGTGTGCTGCTGTTGCAGCTGGCAAACGCCGCGATGATGCCGCTGATGGCGAGCGCGGTGACGGCGCGGTCGAGCCAGTGGGCGACGGTGCTGGTCGCCTTTTGCATCGTCGTCCCGCAGGCGATCGTGGCGTTATTGTCGCCAACCGTCGGGCGCAAGGCGCAAGCATGGGGCCGCAGGCCGCTGCTGCTGATCGGATTCGGTGCGCTGGTGATCCGCGGCCTGCTGTTCGCGACCGTGCGCGATCCATATCTGCTGGTCGCGGTTCAGGTGTTCGACGGCATCACCGCGGCGGTGTTCGCGGTGATGATTCCGCTGATCGTCGCCGACGTCGCCTTCGGCAGCGGTCACTTCAATCTGGCGCAGGGCATCGTCGGCACCGCGACCGGCATCGGTGCGTCGCTGAGCACGGCGCTCGGCGGTTACGTCAGCRACAAGTTCGGCAACGCCACCGCCTTCATCGGCCTGTCCGGCGTTGCTGCGACGGGGCTCCTGCTGATCCTCCTCGTGATGCCGGAGACCCGGCGCAGGCTCTGAACCACAAAAGAAATGGCCAACCGAAACGGGTTCGGCCGGCCAAGTGGGTGGGGAGGAAGAAGATCAGGCGTCGAGATTGTGCAGACGCTGGCGGTTGCGCAGCACGATCTGGCGCGCGCCGGAGAAGCCGAGAATGCCCTGGGTGTGAAGCTGCGACAGCGCGCGCGACACGGTTTCGAGGGTGAGGCCGAGATAATCGCCGATATCGCGGCGGCACATCGGCAGCGCCATCATGCCGGCGACGGCGAGGCGACGGTCCATTTCGAGCAGGAAGGTCGCGACACGCTCCATCGCGGTCTTGYGGCCCAGCAGCAGCATGTGGTCTTCGGCGTGGCGAAGCTCGCCGGCGGTCATCGCCCAGAGCTTGCGGGCAACCTGGACGTCGATGCCGGCGGCCTTCTCGAGGCTGGCGCGCTTCACAAGGCGCACGGTGGTGTCGATGATGGCCTCGGCGGCAAGACGGTGAGCGGGGCCGGATTCGAGGCCGAACACGTCGCCGGCAAGATGGAAGGCGCCGATCTGGCGGCGGCCGTCGGAGAGGAGCTTGTAGCTGCGCACCGCGCCTGACACGACCTGGTAAACATATTCTGCCGGTTCGTCCTCGCCATAGATCTCCTCGTCCTTGCGATAGGAGAACTCGGTGGCGACGAGCCCGACATGGCCCGTGATCGCACCGAACTGGTCGGACACATGATGGGGCGGAGCAATCTTGCTGCCGTTGATCTGGGTCTTGATCGTCTGGGTGTTGAGCGTCTCGGTCAGCATCTGCGCCATCTCCGTTGTGATGACGCATTGGTACGCGGTATCGGGAGGTTCGAAAATTTCGAGCGATATCTTAAGGGGGTCTACCTACGTAGAACCCCGTAGGTCACGCCCGAGACCGGTCCTGGATGGCTCGGCGGATGCGTTTGACCAGATTTTCATCGAGAAGCGGCTTCAAAACCACGTCTTTTACGCCCGCTGCGGCGGCCCGGGTCGAGATGTTCTCGTCCGGATAACCGGTGATCAGGATCACGGGCGTGTCGCCGTCGGATTTGCGCAGGCGGCCGGCGAGCTCGATTCCGTTGATGTCGGGCATCTTGTAGTCGATCACGTAGCAGTCGGCCCCGGGCGCGCCGCCGGCATTGAGCAGCGCCGTACCGCTCCTGAAGGTCCGCACGGCAAAGCCGTCGGTTTCCAGCAGGAACCGCAGGGATCCCAGGACGGCGGCATCGTCATCGACCACAAAGACGGTGGGTTTTGCGGGGGACGGCAGCCGCTCATGATGTGAACTGACCTCGATCATGCTGCTTGGCTAGCACAGCAGCCGGCAAGGGCTTTGACTTGCCTCAATCGTTGAGCATGCCGGCGCGCATCGCGAGGCGAACCAGCTCCGAAAGGCTGTTGGCCTGCATCTTGGTCATGACGTTGGCCCGGTACACCTCGATGGTGCGCGGGCTGATGTCGTACTCGCGGGCGATCAGCTTGTTGGAGAGGCCGGCGATCAGCCCTTCCATGACCTGACGCTCCCTGGGGCTCAAGGAGGCGACGCGGGCGGCGATATCCTGCGCGACGGCCTCGCTCCTGGCGGCCGGCTCGGCCTGGCGGATCGCCGATTCGATCATGACGGTCAGGCGGTCGTCCTCGAACGGCTTTTCCAGGAAGTCGACCGCCCCTAACTTCATCGCCTCGACCGCGAGCGGCACGTCGCCGTGGCCGGTCATGATCAGGATCGGGAACGGGCTCTGCTGCGCCTTCATCCGCTTCAACAGCTCGATCCCGTCGATTCCAGGCATCCGCACGTCGGAGAGGACGCAGCCAAAGGTGAGGCCGGGCAGGGCGTCGAGAAAGGCTTGCGCGTCGTCAAACAGCGTGACGCCGAAGCCGGCGGAATCCAGCAGGAAGTTCAGCGAGTCCCGCATCGCCGCGTCGTCGTCGATGACGTAGATATGTCCCTTGGTCGTCATGCATCAGTCTCATCGGCTGCCGGGAGGGTGAAGCGGAATGTCGCTCCGCCCGATGCGTTGCTCTCGGCCCACATGCGCCCGCCGTGAGCTTCGATGATCGAGCGGCTGATGGACAGTCCCACGCCCATGCCGGTGTCCTTGGTGGTGAAGAAAGTCTGAAACAGGTTCGGAATGACGTCGTCCTGGAAACCGGTGCCGGTGTCGGACACTTCGACCTCGATCATGTCGTCGGCGACCGGGGTGTTGGTGACGACGAGCTCGCGCCGCGGCGACTGAGCCATCGCTTCCAGCGCGTTGCGGAACAGGTTGACCAGGACCTGCTGGATCTGCACCCGGTCGGCGAGAACGAGATCGGCCCCCGGATCGAGACTGAAGCGGAGCTGCACGTTCTGCTCGCGCGCGCCGGCGAGCCCGAGCGCGCCAGCCTCCTCGATCAGCTTGGACAGGCTCTCGACCCGCTTCTCCGATTCGCCGCGGGCGACGAAGTCGCGCAAGCGCCGGATGATCTGGCCGGCGCGCAGCGCCTGCTCGGCAGCACGGTCCAGCGCGCTTTCGACCTTCGGCATGTTCGGATCAACGCTGCCGGCAAGCAGCCGCCGCGAGCCCTTCATGTAGTTGCTGATCGCCGCCAGCGGCTGGTTGAGCTCGTGCGCGAGCGCGGACGCCATCTCGCCCATGGCGCTCAGCCGCGAGACATGGACGAGCTCGGATTGCAGTTCCTGGAGCCGCGCCTGGGTCTGCTGGTGCTCGGTGAGGTCGCGGACGAAGCCGGTGAAATAGGGCTCGCCGCCGGACTGCATCTCGCCGATCGACAGGTGCATCGGGAAGGTGGTGCCGTCGCGGCGCTTGCCGGTCACGATGCGTCCGATGCCGATGATGTGGGGATCGCTCGTGGTGCGGTAGCGCGAAATGTAACTGTCGTGCCGGGAGCGGTCGGGCTCCGGCATCAGGATGTTGACATTCTGGCCGATCGCCTCGAGCTCGGACCAGCCGAACAGGCGCTCGGCGGCCGTGCTGAACAGCTGGATGATGCCGTGGCCGTCGATGACGATCATGGCGTCGGGAATTGTGTGGAGGATCGAGCGGAGGTGGCTCTCGCGGGTACGCAGCGCTTCCTCGACCTGCTTCTCCTCGTCGATATCGAGAAAGATGCCGCTCAGATGGCGGGCGGTGCCGGCTTCGTCCCGAATGAGTCCGGCCCGGGCGCGAATCCACCGTCCTACGTTGGAGGCGCCGGCGACCCTGAAGGACACGTCGAAGCCGCCGCCACGTTCGGAGACGCGCTTGACCGCGCTCTCCACGCGCTCGCGGTCCTCGGGCCTGAGGCGTGACAGGAAGAGGTCGTAGCTGGCCGGCTGATCCTGCGCGATCCCGAGCAGGGTTCGCGCGGTATCCGACCAGTCCAGCGCCCGGGTCTTGAGGTCGAGATCCCAGGTGCCGACGCCGAATCCCTCGATCCGGACCCGGAAATGCTCGCCCCGGCCGTCGTCCGGCGGTTGCGTTACACGGGTCGGCGCCAAGCTGTCACTCCCATTCTCGTGCCGCGGCCCGGGTGCCGCAACCACCCCGGCAACTTCGCCCAAGCCCGGCCCGGAGGCAAGTTCCGATGTTTGATTCCATTGGCGTAATTCCGGTGGCCCCGGGTGGAAGGCGGTTTGATCTATCTCATCCTGCTTCGCGTCGGCAGCGCTAGATTCCCCGGCAGTTCATTGCCTTCCGGAGAATCCCGATGACATACGCGACCGTGATGGTCAGCTTGGCGCTCGATCAGTCCAACGAGGCCCGTCTTCAGGTCGCGGGCGAGCTCGCCGAGCGATTCGAGGCAGCCATCGTCGGGGTTGCCGCGGCGCGGTTCGCACCGCCACTCTATTTCACCGACGGCGCCGAGGCCCAGAGGCTGATCGACGAAAGCGAAGCGTCCGTCGAGCGGCGCTTGGCCGGTCTGGAGGCGCAATTCCGCGCCGCCACCAGGAATCGCGGCGGACATGTGGAGTGGCGTAGCGCCACGGATTTTCCGGCGCGATTCGTTCTGGCGCAGGCGCGCTGCGCCGACATCGTCGTCAGCGGCGGGCAGAGCTCGGTCTTCTCCGACGCTTTCGCGCTCGCAAGCCCCAAGGATCTGGTGATGCAGGCCGGTCGCCCGCTTCTCGTCGTCCCCGACGGGGCCAACTGGCTCGATCTGCGCAGCGTGTTGGTGGCCTGGAAGGATACGCCGGAGGCGCGGCGGGCGGTGGCGGACGCGCTGCCGATGCTGCGCAAGGCGAGGGACGTCACCATCGCGGCAATTCCTGAGCGCGACGATGAGCGCTCGGTCGTGATGGCCGGCGTCACCGACGTTGCCGCCTGGCTCGCGCGCCACGGCGTCACCGCGACCGCGCGCGTCTCGGAGGCCGTGCGGAACGAACCCGCCGCCGCGCAATTGGAGAAAATCGCCGGCGACGTCGGAGCCGGCCTGATCGTGGCGGGCGCCTATGGTCATTCGCGGTTTCGTGAGCTGATCCTGGGAGGCGTCACCCAGTATCTGGTCACGCAATCCGCCCGCAGCGTGCTGCTGTCGCACTGAGGGCCGTTCGGCCAAAAGCCATTCGAGGAGGACGCGCCGTGTACAGATTTCTTGAGCAGACCGTCGACGGCTACATGACGCGCAATGTCAAAACGGTGCGGCGCGACCTCGACATGCTCGAACTCAGCGAGATGTTCGAGCGCGACGATTTCAACTCCTATCCGGTCGAGGACGACGGACAGGTGGTCGGCATCGTCACCAAGTTCGATATCCTGAAATGCTTCGCC